>JAYTGZ010000294.1:0-3507 GCA_043733025.1 Pseudomonadota bacterium
CAACTCATCGGGCGGCGTGTCGTTGCGGCCGGGGTGCCGGGCGAAGTTACGGCCGAGGGTCTGGAACGCTTGTCCGATGTGCTCGAAGAGGAACAACCCAAGCTGATGATTCTATGCCACGGCGGCAACGATTTGCTGCGCAAGATTGGCGACGCGCAGGCGGAAGCCAATTTGCGCGCGATGATCGCGCTGGCCAAAGCAAAAGGAATCCAAGTCCTCATGGTTGCCGTACCGAAACCCGGCCTTACTTTATCGTCGCCGGCGTACTACGAAGAAATTGCGGAAGAATTGAAGTTACCGATCGAGGCCGGTGTTCTGCGCAGCATTCTGACCTCGTCGAGTTTGAAATCGGATCAATTGCATCCGAATGCCGCAGGCTATCGAAAAATGGCCGAAGCGATCGCCGAGTTATTGAAATCAGCCAAAGCGATTTAAATCGATGCCCGGAAAGCCACTCCCTGCTTGCCTGTCAGCCATGCATAGGCCACGAAGCAACATCCATGCGGCACTTGGCAAGCGCTGATTCAAGATTACTCAATACTTCGGGATCACAACACGCCAACATGACGGCGTACAAACGCTGGGTATCAACGCTACTGAACATCAACTTGCCCGTCCTGAAAATCGGGCCTCGCTCAATTTGCCGCTGTATGTATTTTGCGGCGAGCAACTGTTGTGCGCGTATTTACGCCCCAGCAAGATCGACGGTGCCCAGCATACCGCAGCGGTGCTCAAGTTATTGGTCACCCGGCTGCGCCAGACCTGGCCAGCGGTCAAGATCGTCTGCCGGGCCGATTCGGGCTTTTGCCGCCAACGGATTCTAAACTGGTGTGACCGGCACGCGGTTCAGTACGTCGTGGGTTTGGCGAGATATAGCCGCCTACATAATTGGGTGAGCGCGCAAGAAACAGCGATGCAAGCGACGTTCGATCGCACTCAGGTCAAGCAGCGCGCTTTCCATGAACTTAATTACGGCGCACATACCTGGAAACACACTCGCCGCTGCGTGGCGCGATTGGAGAACGGACCGCAAGGCACCAATCCGCGTTTTGTGGTGACCAACATCCCACGGACCGAGCGCGACGCGACATCGTTATACGATGACTTGTACTGTCAGCGTGGCGAGGTGGAGAATCGCATGGCCCTAGGCCAGCCCCTCAAGGAGGCGCAACTGGGCTTGTTTGCTACGCGCACTAGTTACCACTACTTTAATGGCCCTAGGCCACCCCGTGCGAATCAATTTCGACTCCTGCTTTCGGCATTGGCTTACACGTTGGTCGAACGCCTGCGGGCGCTGGCGCTGCAAGGTACGGTGTTGGCCAGCGCACAAATCTCGACGCTGCGCAGCAAGCTTCTGAAATTAGCCGCCGTGATCACCCGTAACACTCGCCGCATCCGGCTGTATTTCGCCAGCCATTGGCCAAGTGCGCCGATCCTCCAACATGCGCTTCACGTCTTGAACAGTTCCTGATCGCTTACCGAGCGGCTGGCCGCCGCGTCGACACAAATCGCGCTCGCAGCCCATGTCGGGGCGGGGGGTCGCTTTGCCGAAAAATCCGCACGGCCACAATAACCCTACTAACTCCTCGCATCAACAGCAGCAAACTCTCATTTCACCGGCACGGTCGCAACGTCACAACAAAAAATTTAACTACGGTGAAATATGCGGGCTAGGGCCATTGAGTTTGAGCGGATTGGCTGCGATCGAGACCCTATACACTTACTATGTTCGGCGCATCCGAAGGTGGCGCCAGGACAAATTGTGAGGGTGTTCAAGAGCATTACGGCAAGCGAGATAATTCGGCGCAAGCCGGAGGTGAAACGCGTGTTGTGAGGTGGGGAGTTTTGGACCGATGGCTACTACGTGGCCACCGTTGGCGAAGGTGGCAGTTGGGAAGTGATTGAGAGGTATGTCCGCAATCAAGGCAAGCCGAAGGATGAGCTACGGCAGTTGAAGCTTTGCTAATACCCCGCGCTCTTGGCGGAGGGTTCCTTATTTTCAGACTGTGTTGCCATGTGAATGGAAGCCAATTGTGAACCGATTGGCACACTCTATACGCACGCTTGCGGCCAGGACTTTGAACCTTGTGAACGACGGTTCCGGGCAAACCGCGAGCGTCTGCTTCACCTTTTGGCTGAATGTCGGAAATATAGCTGGGGCCTGCATGTCAGGTCGCCGAGGTCATCGTCCGCTCTCGCGACATGTGCGCTACGGGCTGAACGGACTGTCGGAACCCATTCCATTGGTACTACACTAAGTGATATACTAAATTAATGGAACGAGTCTTCAAAACACGCCAATTCGCACGGTGGGCGAGAAAGGCGGGGCTAACCGATGACGCGCTTTGTGTCGCCGTCGCCGAGATGGCAAACGGACTCATTGATGCTGATTCAGGCGGTGGTGTTGTAAAAAAGCGCGTTGCATTGCCAGGTCGCGGTAAAAGCGCCGGAAGCCGCACGTTGATCGCAACTAATAAAGCCGATCGCTGGTTCTTTGTCTTTGGATTCAAAAAGAACGAACGAGCCAACATCAACGACAAAGAGTTGGAAGCACTTCAGGCGACTTCAGCCGACCTGTTGAAGCTTATTTCCGATCAATTAGACGATGCCGTAACCCAGGAAATATTGCAGGAGATTTGTAATGACGAGTAAGACAGCAGTAAAGAGCCGCATTCTGACCGCCGTTCACGAGACGGCGAGCGATTTGCATAAGGCAGGCTTTATCGACCTACGCCGCATGCGTGAATACGATGCCTTGTGTCTTGCGCCGGTTCCTGAATATTCAAGTAAAAAAATTCGGGCGCTACGTACACGTCACAAACTCAGCCAGGCGGTACTCGCAGCGGTACTCAATACCAGTTTGTCGACCGTACGCCAATGGGAGATTGGCGAGAAACATCCAAGCGGTCCATCGCTCAAGCTACTCAACCTATTGGACCGCAAAGGCCTAGCGGGGCTGATTTAACGACGTCTAAATGGGCGGCCACAGTGATTTAGCGACCGCCCCAAAGGAAATGAGCTAATTACACCTCTGTTTGCTCTGCGATTTCCAGGGCATCATCAACCTCAATACCCAGATACCGCACCGTACTTTCGAGTTTCGTGTGCCCCAATAAGAGCTGCACCGCTCGTAGATTCTTGGTACGTCGGTAAATCACTGTTGCCTTTGTGCGGCGCATCGAATGTGTACCATAACCCGCAGGATCCAACCCAATCGAGGTTACCCATTTCTCGACCAGTCGGCCGTATTGCCGAGTTGAGATGTGTGGCGATGCATGCAACCGACTCGGGAACAAATACTCGTCGGATTTCAATTTCGCCTCTGTTAACCAGGCTGTGATGGTATCGCGCGTTTGCTCGGTAATTTCGAACTGCACGGAGTGTTGGGTCTTTTGCTGCATGACCATGGCACGCGGGGCGACCCGATTACCTTGCGCAATGTCGCAGACGCGCAGCTTGACTAAATCGCAGCCGCGTAACTTGCTGTCGATCGCAAGATTGAATAGC
>JAYTGZ010000295.1:0-1840 GCA_043733025.1 Pseudomonadota bacterium
CGCATCAACTCCGCGCCCAGCGCGCAATTGAGGCCGACGGACAAGGGCCGCACGTGTTTGACGGAGTTCCAAAACGCTTCGGTGGTTTGGCCTGAGAGCGTGCGTCCGCTGGCGTCGGTGATGGTGCCGGAGATCATAATGGGGCGCCGCGCTGCGGGATGTTGGTCGAAGTAGCTATCGATGGCGAACAACGCCGCCTTGGCATTGAGCGTGTCGAAAATCGTTTCCACCAGGATGATGTCAGCGCCGCCGTCGATTAGGCCTTTCGTCGCCTCGGTATAGGCGCTGACCAGTTCATCGAAGGTTACGTTGCGCGCGCCGGGATCGTTCACGTCCGGCGAGATTGACGCGGTGCGGTTGGTCGGCCCGAGCGCGCCGGCGCAAAAGCGCGGGTGATCGGGATCCTTGTTCTCGAACTCATTACATAACTCACGAACCATTTTCGCGGCGGCGAAATTCAGTTCATAAGCAAGCTCCTCCAGGTGGTAATCGGCCATGGCGATAGAGGTGGAGTTGAACGTATTGGTTTCGATGATGTCCGCGCCCGCATCCAGGTACTGACGATGAATCTCGCGGATGATCTGGGGTTGTGTTAGCGTGAGCAAATCGTTGTTGCCCTTGAGGTCGTGCGCGAAGTCTTTGAACCGTTCGCCGCGGTAGGCCGCTTCGTCCAACTTATAGCTTTGGATCATGGTGCCCATGGCGCCATCCAGGAGTAAGATACGCTGAGCGAGTTGGTGTTGGAGTTGCCGCAGCCTGGGAGAATTCATTTTCAAGGAATAAAAATATGGGCGTAACTCTCGATTTTAGCATGCGTTTTTTCATCCGCTCGGGTGCCGGTGTGCTACTCGCCTTTGCGATGATTGCGGCGGCCGAGGATGCGCCCATCACCCGTACGCCGCCGCAGCCCTTCGAATTGACCGCCCTCGCCAAGAAGTTACTGTCGGACATCGAGCACCTGTCGCGTTACTGGGCATCGAACCAATTGCCGCCGATCGCTATCGTTTCCCAAGATGAAATTAATAAGATCGTTTGCAAGAAACCCTGCGCGGTCCGCGCCGCTTATATTCCCGATCGCGGCGTTTTGCTGGCGGACACCTTGGATCCGATCAACCAGCCGTTGGACCGCTCCATTCTGGTTCACGAGTTGGTGCACTTCCTGCAGGAAATCAACCATCGTTACTCGGAGTTGACGCCCTGTAAACGCTGGTTCCAGAGAGAGCACGAAGCCTACGCCGTGCAGAATCAATATCTCTATCGGATCAATGCTAACCGCCACGTCGGCGGCATGCTTGAGCCGTCCATGTGCAAAGATCATCCGGAAGAGAAACAGTTGAACGCGTTTCAGCCGGACGGCGATCTATCCAGCCTACGATATTGAATTGCCTCGCCGATATAGGGGCTGCTGATGTTGTCTTGGCCGGCGAGATCGGCGATAGTTCGTGCCAGTTTCAAAATTCGATGATAGGCGCGGGCTGAAAGGCTAAGGCGAGAAATCGCCTGTTTGAGTAGCGTCTCACCGGCATCGTCCGGCTTACAAAGCCGATCGATTTCTTTTGTCGTCAGTTGCGAATTGGGTTTGTTTTGACGCGCCAGTTGGCGTTGATAGGCGATTTCCACGCGCGCTTGCACCGCGCTCGAAGCTTCGCCATCGGCTTGCTTGGTGAGTTCGGTTTCGCTCAAAGCCGGCACTTCGATTTGAATATCAATGCGATCCAGCAGTGGCCCCGAAATCTTGCCGCGATAGCGCGCCACTTGGTCCGGCGTGCAGCGGCATTTGCCATTCGGGTGACCAAGGTAGCCGCAGGGACACGGATTCATCGCCGCGACCAGTTGAAAC
>JAYTGZ010000296.1:0-6534 GCA_043733025.1 Pseudomonadota bacterium
GGCTCGCGCCGCTTTCAAGCCGATTTCGGGATAGACGCCAAGCGAGAGAGACTTTTCCTTGCCCGCCAGCCAGTAGCGCAGCCGCCAATACTTGCGCCCCTCGGCATACACCCACGGGTATAAACCGCCCTCATCAGCCAGCTTGCGAATGGCCTTTCCTTGGCTTGTCGCAGTCCTGCATTTGGCATCGGTCAGCATCGTGGTAACTATGGGACGTTACCACACCAAAACGGACACACTGGAAACAAAAATCCCCGCTAGTGCGGGGACTTGGGAGACTTTACTGGATGAGTTTGGATGCTATTCTGGCGGAGAGGGCGGGATTCGAACCCGCGTTAGGAATTAACCTAAACACGCTTTCCAGGCGTGCGACTTAAACCGCTCATCCACCTCTCCTGATTCTTACCTAGTAGCTAGGCCCTCCGAACTTTTCAAACTAACGAGCAATGCCACGTTCTTGGTTAACCATAGCCTGCAACGGGCGCTTAGGATAAACCAGAATGGGTAGCAACGGCAAATTTACGTTCCCGGCTTACGCCGCTCGCGGCTTGAAATTGAACGGGAGCGCAAGCCAATTCTTACCGGTGTTGAGGCGCCGATAGAATAACAGCAGCAGCACGATCGCCATGAAACCATGCACCGGCCACAGGCCGATGATCGGCGAAAGTTTTCCCTGTGCGACCCACGCTTGGGCGATGCTCATCAAGTTGCTGTAGGTCATGTAAACCAATATCGCCAAAATCAGGTTGGCGGAACGGCCGGCGCGGGGATTGACGTAACTCAGCGGAATGGCGAGCAATGACAGAATCAGCACGCTGACCGGTAAGCCGATGCGCCAATGCAATTCGGCCAGCCGTTCCGGCGTGGGATCCCTAAGTATCTCGTTCGGCATCATGGTCTTGACGCCCGGCGGGCCGGCTTGTTTCGCGTTGCTCTCGATGCGCATGGCATAGCGCTCGAAATCCACTAACCGATAGTCCGCCTGACCGGGGGTGCCTTCGTAACGCCGTCCATTTTGCAACACGATGAATTTGTCGCCATTGCTATGCGTCTCTTGATAGCCTTTTTCCGCCACGATCACGCCGAGCTTCTGGTGCTGAACCGACTGGACGAATATGTTCTCGATCCTGTTGGTTTCAAGGTCGACCTTTTCCACGAAGAATACGCGATCGGCGTTCTTAGACTCGCGGAACACGCCGGACGAAATTCGCGACACGTCGCTGCGCGCATCGAGCCGATCCGTATATTCGGCGCTCTTCTTCAAGGCCCAGGGCGACAGGAATAGGCTCAACGCACCCACCATCACCACCAGCGGCAGGGCAAACAAAAATACCGGCCGAATAAAATCCGTCAAGCTTTTGCCGTTGGCGAACCACACCACCATTTCGGAATCGCGATAGCAGCGCGACAGCGTTAACAGCACCGCGATGAACAATGTCAGTGAGATCACCACCGGCAGGTAGTTGAGTGCGCCGAAACCCAGCATCACCATGACGGCGTCCGCGGGCAAGATGCCTCCGGCCGCGCGGCCCAGCAAGCGGATTATTTGCGTCGTGAACAGAATCGCCAATAAGACCGCGCCAACGGTGAGCGCCACCTGGCCGAACTCGCGTATCAGGCTGCGGGCGAAGATCATGACGCAAACGCGCTTTGACTTTTCGTTAGCACAATGGGGATAATCGGGGAATTCAGTTACCTAACGACAAACAAGGAGCAGAAGTTGGAATTTAGCACAAAAACGGTAAGCCCGGAGAAAGCCAAGAGCGGCTGCGTGGTGGTCGGTGTCTATGAAATCGCCAAGCTGACCGCGAGCGCCGCCTCCCTGGACAAGACGTCTAAACAACACATTAGCACCCTACTCAAGCGCGGCGACATGAATGGCAAGGCGGGTTCTACGTTGCTGCTGCACCATGTGCCAAACGTCGCGGCCGAGCGCGTATTGTTAGTGGGGCTTGGCAAGGACGCTGAGCTCGGCGATAAATCCTATCGCGAGACGATCCGCGCGGCCCTGCGCGCCGTCGGCCAAACCGGCGCAGGCGACGCGGCCTTGTTCCTGCTGGAAGTCCCGGTCAAAGGCCGGGATGCGGCGTGGAAGGCCGAGCACACAGCGTTGATCGCGGGCGAATGTACCTATCGCTTCGAAAATTTTAAGGGCACACCGGAGCGCAATAACACGGCGCTGAAACACATCGCGTTGGCCGTGAACGGCAAGACGGAACAGACCGCCGTGGACGCAGCCTTGCATGCCGGACAAGCCATGGCGGAAGGCATCGCCTTCGCCAAGGATTTGGGCAATACGCCGCCAAACGTCTGCACGCCGGCCTTCCTCGCCGACGCCGCGCGCAAAATAGGTAAGTCCCATGGCCTCAAAGTCGAGGTGCTGGAACAAAAAGACATGGAAAAACTCGGCATGGGTTCGCTGTTGTCGGTTTCCAAGGGTAGTCGCAACCCGCCGAAGTTCATCATCCTGCAGCACAACGGCGGTAAGAAGGGCCAGAAGCCCGCGGTGCTGGTGGGCAAAGGCGTCACCTTCGACACTGGCGGCATCTCCATCAAACCCGCGCCGGATATGGACGAAATGAAGTATGACATGAGTGGCGCGGGTAGCGTGTTGGGCACGATGCAAGCGGTCGCGCGGATGAAGCTGCCGCTCAACGTCGTCGGCCTGATTCCTACCTGTGAAAATATGCCCGACGGCAACGCCAGCCGCCCCGGCGACATCGTCAAAAGCATGTCGGGCCAGAGCATTGAAATTCTCAACACCGACGCCGAAGGCCGTTTGATTCTGTGTGACGCTCTCACCTACGCCGAACGTTACGAACCGAGCGCCGTGGTCGATATCGCCACCCTGACGGGGGCTTGCGTCATCGCCCTCGGCCACGTCGCCTCCGGCCTATATGCCAACAAAGACGCCCTCGCCCAAGAAATCATCAAGGCCGGCGACAGCGCCCACGACAGAGTCTGGCAAATGCCACTGTGGGAAGATTATCAGGAACAACTGCGCAGCAACTTCGCCGACATGGCTAACATCGGCGGACGTCCCGCAGGCAGCGTCACGGCGGCGTGTTTCCTATCGCGCTTCGCCAAGAAATTCGATTGG
Organism: Pseudomonadota bacterium; assembly: GCA_043733025.1. GTDB lineage: Bacteria > Pseudomonadota > Gammaproteobacteria > Burkholderiales > JALYOK01 > JALYOK01. The sequence goes on from JAYTGZ010000296.1 coordinate 3,101, forward strand.
GCCCATCTCGATGTCGCGGGCACGGCCTATAAATCGGGCCGCGAGAAAGGCTCGACCGGACGGCCCGTTGCATTGTTGTGTCACTTTTTGATGGCGCGCGCGGGGAAGTGAAACGAGCAAGGATGAATGGTCCGAGTGTAGTGCGCCATAATTAACGGAACATAAAAATGCGTCTTTTTTCGTCTGGCTTCGTTACTCGTCGTTGCATAGAGCCCGCTATGCGGCCTCCTCGCGCCTCGCCAGACGAAAAAAGCCATCATTTTTTTTCGTCCCGTTAATTATGGCGCACTACACTAGGCCAGTGGCTAGCCCAGGGCTACCCCGTCCTTCATCCTTGGTATTTCCGCCGTGACTCAAATCGACTTCTACACCCACGTCGATAACAAGCTGCACACCGTGTGCCAGCTTGTCGCGATAGCCTACGAGCGCAAGCTGAAGGTATTGGTGTTCACGCCCGATGCAACCACGTCGAGTAAACTCGATAACATGCTGTGGACCACGCCGGCCATTGGCTTCCTGCCCCACGCGCTTGCCGGTACGCCGATCGCCGCTGAAACACCGATCATCATCGATCACCAAGCCAACGACCTCGTCCACGACGAAGTGCTGGTGAATCTGCGCAACGAGTGGCCGCCGTTTTTCAGCCGCTTTCAACGGCTGATCGAAATCGTCAGCCTTGATGAAAACGATCGCCTCGCGGCTAGGGAACGCTACAGCTTCTATCGCGATCGCGGTTATCCCATCAAATCCCATAACTTGAGTAATTGACTTGGCTACGAAAAAAGAAACTCAAGAAGCACTTCTGAACAAAGTCGACTCCCTACTCAAACGCCACCGCGACGGTGCGGCGGGCCTCGGCGATCGCGCACACTTCGACGTGCCGGTCTTGACCGACATAGTCGACGATGAAACGCCCGCCTTGAAAAAATCCCGCGTCGCCAAAACGCGCCGCAGCGACAAAGTCCTCCACGGCCTTGCCGCCGAAATCTACCAGCAGGTCTTGGAAAAACTCGATGACCGCATCGCGGCACAATTCGAGCGCCGCCTCGCCACGCAAATCGAACGCGCCATCCATGCCACGCTGCTGCAAGTCGGCGTTGATCTTAAGCAGGACCTGATGAACAGCGTCGGGGACGTGATCGCCGAAGCCCTGGCGGAAAAACTCAATCACAGCGCCGAAGTCCGAAAACCCTAGCTCGTAGATGGGTAGCGCGTAAGCGAAACCCGTCATTCGCAAGACAAAGCGTTTATCGGTGCGTAAACGCAGCCGGCATTTTCTGCTCGGCCTGCCACAAGCCCATACCAGCGCGGCTCTGCGGACATGTAATGCCGCGAGCCAATATCCAGGGGCTGGCCTAGGGCCATGCGCCTGCTGGCAATGCTTTATCGCGGATTCAAGAATACTCCCCCGCGCCATCCGCTATACTCATCGTTTAGTCGCATTATCCAAACAACATGACCGAACTCACCAAAAGCTTTGATCCCAAGGCCATCGAAGCCCATTGGTATCCGCACTGGGAATCCCGCGGTTATTTCAACGCGGGCTTCAAGCCCGGCGCCGAATCTTTTTCCATACAGTTACCGCCGCCCAATGTTACCGGCACATTGCACATGGGCCATGCCTTCAATCAGACCATCATGGATGCGCTGACCCGCTACCATCGTATGCGCGGCGCGAACACGCTGTGGCTGCCGGGCACGGACCACGCAGGCATTGCCACGCAGATCGTGGTCGACCGGCAACTCGAAGCGCAAGGCATCAAGCGGCACGATCTCGGCCGCGACAAGTTCATCGAAAAGGTGTGGGAGTGGAAACATTTTTCCGGCTCGACGATCACCAGCCAGATGCGCCGCCTGGGCGCCTCGACCGATTGGTCGCTGGAATATTTCACCATGGACGAGAAGCTCTCGAACGTGGTGACGGAAGTGTTCGTACGGCTCTATGAGGACGGCTTGATTTATCGCGGCAAGCGGCTGGTGAACTGGGATCCAAAACTCAAAACCGCCGTGTCGGATTTGGAAGTCGTGAGCGAGGAAGAAGACGGCCATCTCTGGCATATTTTTTATCCTTTCGTCGATGGGCCAGTGGGCGGCTGGCCTAGGGCCACTGGCCTAGGGCCACGAGGCGAGTTGCGTGGCCTGACTGTCGCAACAACCCGCCCGGAAACCATGCTGGGCGATGCGGCCGTGATGGTTCACCCCGACGACGAGCGTTACAAGCATGTGGTCGGCAAACACGTGACACTGCCGCTCACAGGCCGCACTATTCCCATCATCGCCGACGATTACGTCGATCGCGATTTCGGCACGGGCTGCGTGAAAGTGACGCCCGCCCACGATTTCAACGACTATGCAGTGGGTCAACGTCATGGTTTGCCACTGATCGACATTCTCACGCTCGATGCCATTATCAACGACAACGCGCCGCAGGTTTATCGCGGCCTCGATCGTTTCGAAGCGCGCAAAAAAATCGTCGCCGACCTTGAAACGCAGGGCTTGCTCGTCAAAGTCGACAACCACAAACTCAAAGTCCCCCGAGGCGACCGCACCGGCACGGTGATCGAACCCATGCTCACCGATCAATGGTTCATGGCGGTGAATAAACCGGCGCCGGCGCACCACGCCTTCCAGCCCGCCAAATCCATCGCTCAAAAAACCCTCGAGGTAGTGGAAAACGGTGAGATCGAATTTGTCCCCGAGCATTGGATCGCCACCTATCGCCATTGGTTGACCAACATTCAGGACTGGTGCATTTCGCGGCAACTGTGGTGGGGCCATCAGATTCCGGCGTGGTGCGACGCGGAAGGCAATTACTACGTCGCGCGCACGGAAGCGGACGCACGGGCAAAGGCCGGCGGCAAGAATCTGACTCGCGATAACGATGTGCTGGACACCTGGTTCTCCTCGGCATTAGTATGTTTCTCGACGTTAGGCTGGCCGGAGGAGACGCCGGCGCTGAAGACTTATCTGCCGTCGAATGTGCTTGTCACCGGCAGCGAGATTATTTTCTTCTGGGTGGCTCGCATGATCATGATGACCACCTACTTCACCGGCAAAGTGCCGTTCAAGACGGTGTACATTCACGGCACCGTGCGCGACGCTGAAGGCAAGAAGATGAGTAAGAGCGAGGGCAATGTCATCGATCCTGTCGATCTCATCGACGGGATCGACCTCGCTAGCTTGCTGGAAAAGCGTACGACGGGTTTGCGCCGTCCTGAAACCAAGCCGAAAGTCACGGCGCAAACCAAGAAAGAATTCCCCGAGGGAATTCCCGCCTTCGGCGCCGACGCGCTGCGCTTCACCATGGCGTCCTACGCGTCTCTCGGCATGAACGTGAATTTCGATTTCAAGCGCTGCGAAGGCTATCGCAATTTCTGCAACAAGTTGTGGAACGCGGCTCGCTTTGTGCTCATGAATACCGAAGGCAAAGACTG
>JAYTGZ010000297.1:0-4410 GCA_043733025.1 Pseudomonadota bacterium
GGTTATCAAAAGATCGCGCTGACGGAAGCGCGTACCTTGGGCATTCCCATCGTCGGCGTGGTCGATACGAATAATTCGCCGGACCACGTGGACTACATTATTCCCGGCAACGACGACTCGACCCGCGCGATTCGCTTGTATGCCCGTGGCGCCGCCGACGCGATTCTTGAAGGCCGCACCCAGGTGATCCAGCAAATGGTCGCGCCGACTGATGAGGAATTCGTCGAGGTCGAAGAAGCCGCGAAGTAGTCATACGATTTAATCTTTAGGGGTAAGCACATGGCGGAAATTACCGCTGGAATGGTGAAAGAACTGCGCGAAAAAACCGACGCGCCGATGATGGAATGTAAGAAAGCCTTGTCCGAAGCCGAGGGCGACATGGGCAAGGCAGAAGAAATTTTGCGCGTGAAGTTGGGCAGCAAAGCGAGTAAGGCCGCGGGACGTATCGCCGCGGAGGGCGTGGTTTCAACTCACATCGCCGGCGATCAAAAACTCGGCGCGATTGTGGAAGTCAATTGCGAGACGGATTTCGTGGCGAAGAATGAAGACTTCTTGGCGTTTGCGAAGAATTTGGCGGAGTTGGTGGCGAAGCAAAATCCAGCCGACGTTTCGGTCTTGTCGGGCTTGAGCTTGAATGGCGCGACGGTTGAATCCACACGCACGACGCTGGCCGGTAAAATCGGCGAGAACGTTTCGATTCGCCGCTTTGCCCGCATCAATGCCAAGGGCAAACTTACCCAATACATCCACGGCGGCGCAAAGGTCGGTGTGTTGCTGGATATCAGCGGCGGTGACGAAGCGTTAGCTAAAGATTTATCCATGCACATCGCCGCGAGCAAGCCGGTGGCATTGGCAAAGGAAGAAGTATCGCCGGCACTGATCCAGAAAGAGCGCGACATCGCCACGGCAAAGGCCGCGGAATCCGGCAAGCCCGCGGAGATTGTCGTTAAGATGGTCGAAGGCAGCGTGGCGAAATATTTGAAGGAAGTGACCCTGCTCGGCCAGCCGTTCGTTAAAGACGATAAGCAGACGATCGAGCAATTGCTTAAATCCAAGGCCGCGTCCGTTGCACGCTTTGTGCTTTACATCGTCGGCGAAGGCATCGAGAAGAAGCAAACGGACTTTGCGGCGGAAGTCGCTGCGGCGATTAAAGGCGCCTAGCCAAAGCCTTCCAAACCCCGCACACGATGGCCGAACCGAAATACAAGCGCATCCTCCTGAAACTGTCGGGCGAAGCACTGATGGGGGGGGATAACTATGGCATCAATCAGGCAACGATAGGCGCCATCGTTGCAGAGATCAAGTCGGTCGTCGAGCTGGGCGTTCAGGTCGGCGTCGTGATCGGCGGCGGCAATATCTTTCGTGGGGTGTCGTCCAGTGCCGCCGGCATGGATCGCGCCATGGCGGATTATATGGGCATGTTGGCGACGGTGATCAACGCTATTGCATTGCAAGATGCGATGCGCAATGCGGGATTAAGCGCGCGGGTGCAATCGGCCATCAACATCGAGCCGGTGGTCGAACCCTATATCCGCGGCAAAGCGATGCGTTATCTGGAAGAAGGCAAAGTGGTGATCTTCGGCGCCGGTACCGGCAATCCGTTTTTTACCACCGATACCGCCGCGGCGTTGCGGGGCCGTGAAATGGAAGCGGAAATTGTGCTCAAGGCCACTAAGGTCGATGGCATTTATACCGCCGATCCCAAGCTCGACAAGACCGCGACGCGCTTTAAGCATATCACTTTCGACGAAGCCATCAACCGCAACTTGAAGGTGATGGATGCGACGGCACTGACCTTGTGCCGCGACCAAAATCTACCGATTTGTGTATTCAATATCTTCGAGGCCGGCGCGTTGAAGCGCGTGGTAATGGGTGAAGACGAGGGTACGTTGGTTACTGTTTAGTCTTAACCGTTTTTTGTGAGTTGAATCATGATTGCTGAAATCAAAAAAATGTCCGAACAAAAGATGCAAAAGACCGTTGAGAGTTTTAAGGGATCGCTGGGCAAGATCCGCACTGGCCGCGCCCATACCGGCTTGCTCGAACACATTAAGATCGATTATTACGGCACCCTGATGCCGATCAATCAAGTGGCTAATCTGACGTTGATCGACTCCCACACCATCGGCGTTCAGCCGTGGGAAAAGAAAATGGCTGGCACGGTCGAAAAAGCCATTCGCGATTCGGGCCTCGGGCTTAATCCCGCCGCCCAAGGCGATGTTATTCGCGTGCCGATGCCGGCGCTGACCGAAGAACGCCGCCGCGAGCTAACCAAAGTCGTCAAGCATGAAGCGGAGGACGCGCGCGTAGCGGTGCGCAATGTGCGACGCGACGCGATCACCGATTTCAAGGATGCCCTGAAAGCCAAAACCATTTCCGAGGACGACGAACGCCGCGCCCAGGACGACATCCAAAAACTGACCGATAAGTCTGTCGCGGAAATCGATAAATTAAGTCACGCAAAAGAAGCGGAGATGATGACGGTATAGTCTGTAACCGGCTACTCCGTTCATCCAATTTTCCGGCGCGTACCGTGTCTATTTTCTCGAGCCCCACACAAGAAATCCCCGAATCCCCCGCGATTCCGCGCCACGTCGCCATCATCATGGATGGCAACGGCCGCTGGGCGAAGCAGCGCTATTTACCCCGTGTCGCCGGTCATCGCAAAGGCGCCGATGCGGTGCGCGAAACGATACGCCGTTGCGTCCAGCGCGGCGTCGAATACCTCACGCTATTCGCGTTCAGCAGCGAGAATTGGCGTCGCCCGGCCGATGAAGTCAGTGTCCTGATGCAGTTGTTTTTGAGCGCGCTTGAGCAGGAAATCTCCCGGCTGCACGAGAATAATATTCGCTTTAAGGTCATCGGCGATTTGTCGCGCTTCGACGGCAAGATCGTGGATCTAATTTGCAAATCCGAAGCACTTACGCAGGATAATAGACGCTTGACCTTGACGGTGGCCGCGAACTACGGCGGTCGCTGGGACATGATGCAAGCGGTGCAACGGATGTTGCGCGATCGTCCGGCGTTGGCATCGGGGTTCGAAGAGACGGACCTCACGCCTTATCTATCCATGCATTACGCGCCGGAGCCGGATCTATTCATTCGCACCGGCGGTGAGCAACGTATCAGTAATTTCTTGCTTTGGCAGCTTGCGTACACGGAGCTGTATTTCATCGACACCCTGTGGCCAGATTTCAAAGGCAAGTCGCTGGACTTGGCAATCGAATCCTATCAATCCCGCGAACGGCGTTTCGGTCGCACGAGCGACCAATTGCAGGCGGCGAAAATGGGCAAGGCGAGCAGCGTCTGAAGCGTTCGCTTTTTTCCGTCTTGGACGTGTCCGTCGCCGTTAAAATTTCCAGAGGCGAGGGCGGGTAATTATGTTGCGCACCCGTCTTCTGACCGTGGCCGCGGTCTTCCCTGCGTTTCTGTTGGCGCTTTTCTATTCGCCCGTGAGCTATTGGTCGGCACTGATCCTATTGCTGATGGCCGTGGCGGCTTACGAATGGGCAAGGCTATTCGATTACCGCCAGCCGGTGGCGATCACCTACACGCTAACGACGCTCGTCGTGGCGTGGTTGCTGTGCCGCGATGGCACGGCCTTGCAGCCGAGCGCCGCGGTGACGCGGACACTGTGCATCGTCGCCAGTGTATTTTGGATCGCCATTGCGCCCTTGTTGCTGAGCAAGCGGATCAGAATAACCGGTTTCGCCGCGCCCCTGATGCTGGGGTGGTTAGCGCTGATTCCGCTATGGGCGGCATTGGTCAAGCTTAAGGAGTTCGGGCCGCTGTACGTGTTTTTTGCCATGGGCATCATCTGGCTCGCGGATACCGCCGCATATTTTAGCGGCCGCGCCTTCGGCAAGCGCAAACTGGCGGCCGATATCAGCCCCGGCAAGACCGTCGAGGGAGCGCTTGGCGCGCTAGTCGTGTCGGCGCTTTACGCGGTTATTTTTATGTCCTTGGGGCAATATTTCGGGACAATGTCGCTCAGTGGTTTACCGCTGATGATAGGCGGATTTGCTGTAATCGTCGTATTAGGCATCGTCGGCGATCTGTTCGAATCGTGGCTCAAGCGACAGCATGGCAAGAAGGACAGTGGAAACTTGTTTCCGGGGCACGGTGGTATACTCGATCGCATCGATTCCTTGATCTCCACCATGCCCGTTGTTGCTCTAGCGCTAATGTGTTGTCGATCGAATTGGGGCATCCTGTGAAGCGCGTGACGCTGCTGGGTTCCACCGGCACCATAGGCGTCAACACACTGGACGTTTTGGCGCAACACAGCGACAAATTTCAAGTATTTGCCTTAACGGCAAATGGGAACTATCTGCGCCTGGTCGAGCAGTGCGAACGTTTCAAACCCGCCTATCTCGTGCTGAACGATGAAACCCATTTCGAATCCTGTCG
>JAYTGZ010000298.1:0-2997 GCA_043733025.1 Pseudomonadota bacterium
AACCAGGCGTCGTTGCTAACGTTCGCGAGCAGCGTGGCTTGCGGCAGCTTGTGGATGATTTCTTCGCCGAATAAATCTTCGTAGCAATTGGTCATGGCGATTTTCTGCCCCGCCACGGCGAAGGGCGCTTGATCGATCTCGCCGGCGCTGAAATCGGCCAGCGGCATGTCGAGAAGATCGTCGTACACCCAGCCTATCAGCCATTTTAAGGGGATAAATTCGCTGAACGGCACGAGATGGGACTTGCGATAGGTCTGACGCGGCGACACGCCAAAACTCACCACGCTGTTGTGATAGGTGGTCGGAGACGTGGTTTCCGGCACGCCGATCAACAAATCGGCGCCGCTCCTCTTTGCGTGGTCGTCTAACTCGGCCAGGTATTCCTCGGGCAGTTGTTGCAAGAAAACCGGGAACGCTGTCTCCGGCAAAATAATCAACTTGCTCTTGCTCGCGAGCACGAGTTCGCGATAAGTCGTCAACGTCGAGACTAGGGTTTCCGGTTTCCACTTAATGTCTTGGGTGATATTGCCTTGCACGAGGCTCACCGGCAGCGGCGTGCCGGCGGGCTGTGTCCATTCTTGGCGAGAGAGCGAAAATCCGCCTGCAACAACCGTTGCGAACACGATCGCGGGCGCCGCTACCGACGACCACCGGCGTGCGGCAAGTGAGGTCAACACACACACGATCAGTCCCGCCGCCACAGCCGTAAGCAAGGAAACGCCGTAGACACCGAGCACCGCTGAGTATCCCGCCAGTGGCCCGTCGGCTGCTTGCGCATAGCCCAAACTCAGCCAGGGTAAACCCGTCAACACCCAGCCTCGTAACCATTCGAACAATGCCCACCATGCCGGAATAACCAGTACGGCATGCCGCCAACCGCGGCCACGAACCTGCGCTTGAAAAAACCCGGCCAAGGCAGGATACGCGGCCAGGAAGAGGCTTAAAAGGAAGGTGCAAAACACCGCGAGGGCAGCGGGCATGCCGCCGAAATCGTGCAGGCTGACATAGACCCAACTGACGCCAGTACAAAATAATCCGAGGCCGAATGCGAAGCCAAGTGCGGCGGCATGCCACTTGCCGGGAAAGTTCTGCCAGAGCAAGATCAAGCCCGCGAACGTTAGCAACGGCAGCCAAGAAAGATAGAACGGCGCGAAACTAAACACCGTCACCGCGCCGAGCGCCGCCGCTAGGATTGCCGCCACTCCTATCTTGCCGACGCTTGGGATCATCCTGCTAAATTAATACCATGAATTGTGAGATGCGCACCCCTCATGGCCCTAGGCCAGTGGCTAGCCTAGGGCTACCCCGTCCCCGCCCCTTCGTCCGGAGGGAGAAGGGAGTAATTCCCCTCTCCCAGTGGGAGAGGGCCAGGGTGAGGGTGGAGTGGTGGCAGGACCCAAAACCGCGATCAAATCCACACTCATGACCCCATGGATTCCGGCGCCTCCGCTTTCACGCGATCCACCAACAACACATGCACGCGGCGGCTGTCGGCGCGTAACACTTGGAAGCTCAATCCCTGAGACTGAATTTGCTCGCCGCGTTTCGGCAAGCGGCCGAATAGGTTCACCACCAATCCACCGACGGTGTCGAAGTCCTCGTCGCTGAAATTCACACTAAGCTTCTCGTTGAAATCGACGATCTCCGTGGTGGCTTTGACACGATGACGGCCGGTACGGTCGAGGATGATGTTGTCCTCCGCTTCGTCAAAATCGTATTCGTCGTCGATGTCGCCGACGATTTGTTCCAGCACATCCTCGATGGTGACGAGGCCCGACACACCGCCGTATTCATCGACGACGATGGCGATGTGGTTGCGGTTCGCGCGAAACTCCCGCAGCAGCACGTTAAGCCGCTTCGATTCCGGAATGAACACCGCCGGGCGCAACATATCGCGCACGTTGAATTCTTCCTCGCCGGCATAATAGCGCAGCAAGTCTTTCGCAAGGAGAATGCCGAGGACGTTATCTTTGTTTTCGTCCACCACGGGAAAACGCGAGTGGGCCGTGCTGATCACATACGGAATGAACTGGCCGGGGCTTTGGTCGATCTCGATCACATCCATCCGCGAGCGCGGGATCATGATGTCCCGCACTTGCATTTCCGATACCTGCAACACGCCCTCGATCATCGACAGCGCCTCGGCATCAATCAACTCGTTTTCGTGGGCAGCGTTGAGGAGCTTGAGCAACTCCTCACGGTCTTCCGGAGCGCGTAACAAGAACGCCGAGAGGCGTTCCATCCAACTAGGTCGAGATTCGTCCATACAGACCTGGGTTAAAACGATGCATCACACTACATCGGACAAGCGAGTGCGTCAACTTTTTGCTTGAATTCGTGATTAACAATCAAGTCAGAAAGCGCATCCCGCTTGGCTCGTGGCGCGGCATGCCTGGAGACGGGTTCTGGTATTGGGCTGCAGGCCGATTAAAAAATAAAACGGTAGTGTTCGTCGTTCCCGCCCCCGACTAAATCATTCGAGGGCGGGGATGACCATGTGGAACTTTTTACTTCTTCGCGGTGAGCGCTTTGACGACTTCATCGAGCAGCTTCAACTGTTCCTGGTCTGCAGCGCTGACGTTCTCAGAACCCTTGCAGCGCGCGTCGGTGCGTTGCAGTGCACCGAACATTTCACGCGTCACCGGAATCGGATCGCAACCGCGACCGATCTCGCAAACGAAATCGAACTCGGGCTTGGCTTTGACGTGGCATGCAAAACAATTCAAATCTAAGCGATTGTTCACCTCGGCAAAACCACGTGTGAAAATTTTCTGGCCTTCCTTAGTGATGTCGATCCAAAAGAATTCCCAATCCCTTGTCGCCGGGCTGTAGCCCGCGTTGTGTTTGACCATCACTTCGTTCGGCATAATCTGCAACACCGAGCCGGGCGGATAGTCTCCCGAACCGGCGTTCGCGACCTTTACCGTTGCGTCGAGATTGCCAAGCAGATTGTCGACAAAAAAGTGTTTTACCGACGTCATGTCGGTAATGCACTTG
>JAYTGZ010000299.1:0-1623 GCA_043733025.1 Pseudomonadota bacterium
AATGCGGCCACGGCGGACGCAACTATCGTACGTTTGGTAACCATGATTCTCCTCGTCGAAAAAATAAAAGCACTCAGCCCGAACAGGCGGGACTAAGCACGAAAAATCTACAAACGACTAGAGAATGGGAGGTGCGCGAGAGCGATAGGGCGCGAATGGGACGGGCCGGAAATGCCCGACTGGCGCGGTTTCTGGGGATGGCTGCGAGGAAAAATCTAATCCGAGCGAGGGAACATGATTGTCTGCTGCCGCCGAACCTGCGACGAAACCCAGGCACAGCTTACACAGCGGTGCGTGCGGCGTCGGCTGGCCATCGTCGGATTGTTGCGCCGCCACCGATCCATGGGCGCCAAGCAAGTGGGCGAACGACGTGATCGGGCTTGCCGCAAACAAGGTCGCGGCCAGCAGCGTGATGAAAAACGCTGTCCAACGATTGCGGCGATAAGCGGCGGTAAGCTTCATTTGACGCGAGTGTACCTCAGATTTCATCATATAACACGGTGTAGGTAGGGCGGGTTCCAATCTACGTTTCTCGTGATGCCCGAAGAGCAAATACCAGCGCGCCTCTGGCCCTGGGCCAGTGGCCAGCCTACGAGGTGGCCTAGGGCCAGGGCTATCCAGTATCCATGCAGCTCCTGGCGCGGCGCCTTAAGGAACTGCGGTCGCTTCGATCATCCGGTAATAAAATCCGCTCGGGTCGTCTTTGAGCAAATTCATGGTGCCGGTGAGGACGATGACGTCAGTCGTGTATTTGAGTGGTTTCTTCACGAATACTTCGATGATGGAGTTCGGTCCGCCGGGCAAACAGAACGGGCAGCCGGGCGGGACGGCGGACAGCATGAAGCGTTTGTGGCTTTCGCGCTGCTCGATCGGCATCATGAAACCGGCGACTTTAATTTCTTTGTTGTTGAGCTTTTTCACTTCAGGACTGAAGACGACTTCGAATTTTCCAGGGGTCTCGTCCTCTGCCGCGACGCCGAATACGCCGCCCTTGCCCGGCTCGCCGATGTGGCTTTTGCGCGGGCCGGACGCATTGAGGTTGATCATTTCTGCTTGTTGCAGGATTTCCCAGGAGGTGAGGCCCGGCAGTTTCGGCAACAGCGCTTGCGCCATGCCCGCCTGGTTCGCATTCATGGCATGGGGCGTGGTGTTTTGCGTTGCGGCGGCGGGCTTACTGTCGCCGGAGGTTTTGTATTTGTCTTCCGCTTGGCTCGCGCCCCACATTGTTAAGACGGAAACTAGTACGATCAATTTACGCATTTTCTCTCCTCATTCTTCCGCTAAAGTTTTCGCGATGTCGGTACGGTAGGCACGGATCGCCGGAAATATCGCCGCGAAGATTCCGACCAGGACCGCGACCGCGATCAACCACATTTCTTCCTTCACCCACATGATTCCGGTGAACGCCATTTGTTGGGTAATATTGAACCACATTCCGAGCGCCTGTGCAGCCAAATGTCCGAGCATGATGCCGATCAGCGCGCCGATGCCGGCCAATAACACGCCTTGCAATAAGACCAGCGCGAATAGCCATGCGTTCCCCGCGCCGAGGGTGCGCATGATGGCGAGGTCGTAACGGCGCTCATCCAAGGTATTGGTAAGCGCGATGAACATAGAAAGCAG
>JAYTGZ010000300.1:0-3822 GCA_043733025.1 Pseudomonadota bacterium
GCCGTCGGCGTCTTTGTCCGTGACAATGGCGAGATGGGCGTCGCTGTCGATTCGGAATGAAGTATCCACGAGCTTGCCGTCGACGCGGCCGGCGAGGGCTGCTTTGGCCAAGCCTGCGCCTATGCTCGCAGCGACCTCAGCAACGGTGACTGCCCTATCGAACGTCCTGAGAGAACCATCAGGAAGTGTAATATTCAACATAACTTGATCTCCAAATGCGGCTAACAAAAAAGCGCGGATGAACCGCGCTTCTTTTCAGGAACTCGGAACGAGGCCGACTACGTCGTCGAATTTAAATCGGAAAAAGTTCGCAGTGTCATAACCATGGCGTAAACAGATCCTTTCGCTCATCTGGGTCGGATTACATTCCCAGTCCGCCACACGATTTTCAGAATGGCCATCGCGTCTAATTGATTGAATATTACCATCTATCTCGTCGACATTTCAATTTGCCGAAGGTCCTAATATCCGTATCGGAAAAAATATCTCGTGAACGCGCCATAATCCCTTAATATTCGCGGTTGAAAAGGCTGGCAACGCCTGCTGCTAGATTCAGTCATAGGAGAACGACTTGCGATTCAACTTTCCCATTGTCATCATCGACGAAGACTTCCGCTCCGACAACGCCAGTGGGCTGGGCATCCGCGCCCTTGCGCAAGCTATCGAAAAGGAGGGCACGGAAGTGCTCGGCGTCACCAGCTTTCGCGACACGGCGATGTTTGCCCAACAAGCGAGCCGGGCGTCGGGCTTTGTATTGTCGGTGGACGACGAGGAATTCGAGTCCAACGATTCCGGCTCCGACGCCGTCAGGGACATCCGCCGCTTCGTCGAAGAGATACGTTGGCGCAATGCCGACGTGCCGATCTTTTTATTCGGCGAGACCCGCACCACGCGGCACTTGCCGAACGACGTGCTGCGTGAGTTACACGGCTTCATTCACATGTTTGAAGATACGCCGGAATTCGTCGCCCGCTATGTAATTCGAGAAGCGCGCAGTTACTTGAAAAGCCTTGCGCCACCCTTCTTTAAAGCGCTGACCAACTACGCCCAGGACGGCAGTTATTCCTGGCATTGCCCCGGCCACAGCGGCGGCGTAGCGTTTCTCAAAAGTCCTGTGGGGCAGATGTTCCATCAGTTTTTCGGCGAGAACATGTTGCGTGCCGACGTCTGTAACTCCGTCGATGAACTCGGTCAGTTGCTCGATCACTCGGGGCCCGTGGCGGCCTCTGAACGTAACGCCGCGCGCATCTTTGGCGCCGATCATCTGTTCTTCGTCACTAACGGCACATCGACCTCGAACAAGATCGTGTGGCACGCCACCGTGGCGCCGAACGATGTTGTCATCGTCGATCGTAACTGCCACAAGTCCATCCTGCACGCCATCACCATGACCGGCGCGATCCCGATTTTCCTGCCCCCCACCCGCAATCATTACGGCATCATCGGCCCGATCCCGGAGACGGAGTTCTACCCGGAAAATATTCAGCGCCGTATCGCCGTCCACCCATTTGCCGCCAGCCTGAAAACCAAGCCGCGCATTCTGACGCTCACGCAAAGCACCTACGACGGCGTGCTCTACAACGTCGATCGCATCAAGTCCCTAGTCGGTGATTCGATCGACACGCTGCTGTTCGACGAGGCCTGGCTGCCCCACGCCAGCTTCCACGAGTTCTACGCCGGCATGTACGCCATCGGCAAGGACCGGCCCCGCTCGCAAGATGCGATGGTGTTCGCGACCCAGTCGACTCACAAGATGCTCGCCGGCCTGTCGCAAGCCTCCCAAATCCTGGTGCAGGAAAGCCACACCCGCCAGCTCGATCGCCACATTTTTAACGAGGCGTATCTGATGCACGTTTCGACCTCGCCGCAGTACGCCATCATCGCCTCCTGCGATGTGGCGGCGGCCATGATGGAGCCGCCTGGCGGCAAGGCATTAGTTGAAGAATCCATCACCGAAGCATTGGACTTTCGCCGTGCCATGCGCCAAGTCGACGAAGAGTACGGCGAATCCTGGTGGTTCCAGGTGTGGGGTCCGGAAACTCTCGCGCCGGAAGGCATCGGTCACCGCGACGCCTGGATGCTGCACCCTGATGAAGCGTGGCATGGCTTCAGCAATGTGGTCAGCGGATTCAACATGCTCGACCCCATCAAGGCCACCATCATCACCCCGGGGTTGGACGTCAACGGCAGCTTTGCCGCGACCGGGATTCCGGCGGCAGTCGTCACGAAATATCTGGCGGAGCACGGCGTGGTGGTGGAAAAAACCGGCCTCTATTCCTTCTTCGTGATGTTTACCATCGGTATCACCAAGGGCCGCTGGAATACACTGGTGACGGAGTTGCATCAATTCAAAGTGGACCACGACACCAATAAACCGTTATGGCGCGTCATGCCGGAATTCGTCGCCGCCTATCCGCAATACGAAAAAGTGGGATTACAGGACCTATGCGCGAAAATTCACGCGACCTACCGCGACAACGACATCGCCCGCCTCACCACCGAGATGTATATTTCGCCGATGGAGCCGGCCATGCGGCCGGCCGATGCCTTCGCGAAGCTCGCCCATCGCGAGGTCGATCGCGTGCCCATCGATCAACTGGATGGCCGCATCACCAGCATCTTGCTCACGCCCTACCCGCCCGGCATTCCGCTGCTGATTCCCGGCGAGCGGGTGAACTCGATCATCGTAAAATACCTGCAATTCGCGCAAAAATTCAATGCGCTATTTCCTGGGTTTGAAACCGATATCCACGGCCTGGTGGACGAGGACAAGGACGGGCGAGTCGAGTATTTTGTCGACTGCGTTCGCGAAGGCGCGAAATAATCCTGCTTGGAGCTCCGTCCGACCCCGCACCATTGCAGTAGTAAGCCGCCCTTCCTCCGCGCCACCGCCATACTAAATGTCTGGTAACTCAACATAGCCTACACATTCCGCGGCTGTTACGCGACAGCCCATTCCGCAGATAGCGCCGCCGCCTGCTCAAGCACCGTCTGCGTCGCCTTCTCCTGCTTGTCCGGCGGGTATCCATACTTGCGCAAAATCCGTTTCACGATCACACGTAGCTGTGCGCGCACGTTTTCACGCATGGTCCAGTCGATGGTGACATTCTTGCGCACTGTTTCGACCAGCTCGCGGGAAATCTTCTGCAACGTCGGTTCGCCGAGCACTTTGACTGCGCTGTCGTTCACTTCAAGCGCGTCGTAAAACGCGAGCTCGTCGTCGCTGAGGCCAAGTTTCTCACCGCGTGCCGCGGCGGCGCGCATATCCTTGGCAAGCTGAATAAGCGTTTCGATCACCTGGGCGGTTTCGATGGAGCGGTTCTGGTATTTGCGCACTGCCTGTTCGAGCAGGTCAGCAAATGAGCGTGCCTGCACAACGTTGCGCTTGCCGCGCGCCTTGATCTCGCCCTTGAGTAGTTTCTGCAGCAACTCCACCGCGAGGTTGCGCTGGGGCATGTCGCGCACTTCGGCCAAAAATTCGTCCGAAAGAATCGAGATATCCGGCTTCTTCAAACCGGCGGCGGCGAAGATGTCGACCACACCTTCGGACACCATCGCATTAGAAACGATTTGGCGAATGGCATGCTCCAGCTCTGCGTCGGTTTTCTGCTCGTACGGCGTGTTTTTCGCGAGCACCGCGCGCACCGCCTGAAAAAACCCTACGTCATCGCGAATGCGCAATGCTTCGTCATGCGGTACCGCAAGCGCGAACGCTTGACCTACATCCGTCACCGCCCGCAGCAGCCTGGCCTTGCCGTCATCTTGCTTGAGAATGTGTTCCTGCGCGGCCGGTAAAAGCGAGAGCCGATGTTGCGGCGTGCC
>JAYTGZ010000301.1:0-1629 GCA_043733025.1 Pseudomonadota bacterium
TCTTATCGCCATCGCCAACCGACCTGTAGCGCTCGTGGAATTCTCGATACCGAACCGATATACCCGCACGGCCATTACTTTGCATTGGCTAATCGCGCTCATGATAATCGCGAATTTCGGCCTAGGCTTGACCATGGTCGAACTGGATTTGTCGCCACAGAAACTAAGATTTTTCTCTTGGCATAAATGGGTCGGCGTCACGATATTTATGCTGGTGTGTTTGCGCCTGCTGTGGCGGCTCGGCCACGCCGCGCCGCCGCTGCCCGCGAGCGTGCCGGCGTGGCAGGCGAAGGCGGCCCACGTGAGCCACGTCCTGCTCTATGTTTTGATGTTCGTGATTCCGCTCTCCGGCTGGGTCTATAGTTCGGCGGCCGGCAAGACCGTGGTCTATCTCGGCCTCGTCACGCTGCCGAATCTGGTGCAGGCGGATAAGGCGTTGGCCGAGGCGCTCAAGCTGGTGCACATTTATCTGAATTTCACATTGGCCGGGTTCGTGTTACTGCATGTCGCCGCCGCGTGGAAACATCATCTGGTGGAGCGTGACGATGTGTTGACGCGTATGCTGCCGTTTCTCTCGAAAAAATAAGGATCGATATGCTGAAGAAAACGATGTATGCCGGCGTGGTCATGTTATTCGGCGCGTTACCGGTCTGGGCAGAGCAACAGCTCGTACTCGGCAAAAGCGAGATCAAGTTTTCCGGCAAGCAAATGGGTGTCGGACAAGATGGCAAGTTCACCAAGTTCAGCGCGAAAGTGAATCTCGATCCGAAGAAGCTCGAGACGAGCAGGGCCGAGATCACCATCGATCTTGCCAGCATTGATCTCGGCAGCGCCGAGGCAAATACCGAGGTGATCCGGCCGGCGTGGTTCGACACGGCGAAATTTCCCCAAGCAAAGTTCGTATCGTCCGGCGTCAAGGGCGGCGCCGGCGGTAAGTTCGAAATGCGCGGTAAGTTGACCATCAAGGGCACGACAAAAGATGTGGCGGCGCCGTTCACCATGAAGGAGGCAGCGGGCGCGACGACCGCTGAAGGTGTTATCGAAATCAAGCGCCTGGACTTCAAAGTCGGCGATGGTATGTGGGACGATTTGGAAACCGTGGCGAACGAGGTTCAGATACGGTTCCTGTTGACCTTTTCCGGCGCGCCCGCGAAATAACGCGCTTAGCGTCCATTACCAAATAATTGTTGGTGACGCCCGACGGCAATTCTGATTTACAATCTCGCGCATGAACAACCGAGGAACGGTAAATGAACGATAGCAGATGGCATATTGGGGCAATGCTGGCAGCAATGAAGCGACCATTTATTGAGTGCGCCATTGTTGCAGTGATGGCGAGTATCGCCTCCGTCGCCTACGCTCGAGCGCTCGAGTGCGGCACATTTAACTTTCCCCGCTGCAGCGGCCCTGATTACCAATACGATCGCAACTTCAAACCCAAGGTGGGATTCGGCGGCTTCGGCGGAGCGAGTTGCAAGGCAACCAGAACGCCTGTGGTGTTTATCCATGGCAACGCGGACCGCGCAACTAACTGGGATTCCGCGATCACCGGCGCCGTCGGGGATTTTGCAAAACCCAAAAACTCGGTTTACGACGAATTCAAATCCCGCGGATACAAAGACTGTGAGC
>JAYTGZ010000302.1:0-8949 GCA_043733025.1 Pseudomonadota bacterium
GCGAGCTTTTCGTAGCGTTGCCCCTCTTCGTAAATGGGTGCGAGCGTTTCGGCAACGTCCGGGTTCACATCGGCAAATCGCTCGCTGACCAACACATCGCCGGCGCGTTTCGGATGAAACAGGCCGCTTTGCTTCACTTGTTCATTCACGCGCCCGCGGCTTTGTAGCATATTTTGCATGATCGTGAGGTGGCTCAGAAACGTTTCCGTTTCCTTTTGAAGGCCCGTCCATCCCAACTTTTGCGCGACCGCGCGGGCGCGTTCGTAATCGGCGCGCGCGAGATCGTATTGCTTGTGGCAAACGGCAACATGTTTCTGGTGGTCGCACTTATTGGCGAGTTGGTTGTAGACGTCGCCGCGATCCAGATAGGCGTAAAACAGCTTTTCGTCTGTTAGCTCGGGCGCCAGAGCGAGCGCGCGGTTCAAGATGTCCGCGGCCGCCGCGAGGTTCCCTTGCCGGATCAATATGCCTCCCTTCACCGTAAGCGCATCGAACGAGTACTTTTTGTCAGAAAGCGTCCCCGCCAATTCGACCGCTTCGTCGATGTGCGCGAGCGCGCTCGCGGAATTGCGCGAACTGTCTTCAGCCAGTGCGAGGCCTGTCAACGCTTCCGCCTGATGCCCGGCATGCTTGGCAGCTCGCGCGGTTTTCACGGCTGTCTGATAAACCTCCAGTGCCGGCTGCCATTGGCCCAACAAGCGTTGAATGCGGCCGAGCTTGATCAGGCTGAGCGCCGCCCCTGCCAGGTCGCCCTGAGCGCTGAAAGCTTGGTAACTCGCCTGCAGGTCGTTCTGCGCAGGCAGTAAGAGCTCCGCAACGCGGGTTTTGTAATCGCCGGTCTTGCGGAAATGCTCAACAAACAAATCGATGCGCTTGATCGCCTGGTCCTGCAACTGCTTAGGATCCGACGCGCTCTGGACGGAACTCGCGAAGACGACAAGGGCAAATAAAACAATCAGACGGCCCAACGGCTCGGATCGCATTTTCATTTCAGTTTCCTCGTGAGCACTCACGCAGGTGCTCAATGCGTAACTCTATACCAGCTTGTTTCACCATACAATATGTCGAAAGTTGTAGAGCGAAAGCAAACCATCCCAGCGCGAAAGTAGGGCGTCTATAGTGTGCAAATAAATAATTCAATCGCCCTTTTCGTCTTGCGGCAATGTCGTGCTTAGCCAGTGAGCAGTCAATTACCCACATGCATGCGGAAGGCCGCTTGCAGCGGCACAGGTGAGTTATCCACATCAATGTCGGCGAGATAGGTCAGGCTCTTCGCTCGATGAAGTGGCCTTTGCGGGTCAACAACTTCAGGATGGGGGCGATCATCTTTTTCGCCAGATAGGCTTGCAGTGCTTCGATGGCGGGCGCGCGCCTCATGGCAGACCGGTACGCGTGTTCTTGTGTTCAGGCTCAATGCAACGAGGCCACTTCCGAGTGTCTGCTTTTACAAACCACTGACTGGCGGCTTACGGTCGATTCTGACTAGTGGCTCGTAGTGAATACTTCATGCGTTTTGGGTGCCGGCTCACGTCGAAACAAGTTCGTTTGACAGTCGTAACACACTTCAAAACCCTCCGAAATTCGCTCACCTGCACACTCCGTCGGAACCTACGGTGCATTTACGTCGCCCAACGCTCCCCGTCGAAGCGCTGAAAACGCACCTGCTCGATTGGATAGTAATCCGTCGCGCTGGTATTGAACTTCACACCGGGAATCATCATCGGTAATTGCAGATTCTTGATGTTCGCCGCCTGCCGCATGACATTTTCGCGGCTGAGATTGTCTCCGCACTGACGCAGCACATGCACTAAAAGTTGAGCTTGATTGTACCCATAGACGTTAGCGGTGTCCGTCACATCACCCGCCGGATAGTATTGTTCCATCCACGCCAGCCACTCATTGAGCGCGGCGTCGCGTTCCCATTGTTTGTCGGTCGGATCTTTCATATTGTCGACCGAGATCAGCCCGATCGACTTGTCGAATCCGGCAGCGCGCAATGTATCGCCGGGGGAATTAGCAGCGTAATTGAGAAAATGTACCGGTTTCCAGCCGAGATAATGCGTTTTGCGAATGATTTGTGCGGCCGCTTTCGGCATGGCGAGATTCACCAGCACATCCGCGCGCGTCCCGTATAGACTCACCACCTGAGAATCCACAGTCGGGTCCTCAAGGTTGTAACTCACTTCCTTCACTATCTTGACACTGGCAGTGCCGGCCAGCGCGTCCTTTAAGCCCGCGAGCAGTTCTTTCCCCCACCCATCGTAGACGTAGATCACGCCTATCTTTGTATTGGGATAGTTGAGTTGCAGATATTTGCCCGCGAGCCGGCCCTCCGAATAGGCGGACTGTTGAAAACCCATCGTCCAGGGATATCGCTTGTGATCACCGAATTTGCTGTCGCCGACACCCAAGAACAATTGCGGCACTTTCTTTTTGTTGAGGTATTTCTGCACCGCTGCATTCGTTGGTGACCCGATCGATGCAAAAATTAGCAAAACCTGATCCTTTTCAACCAGCCGGCGCGTCTGCTCGACGGTTCGAGCTGGGTTGTAACCATCGTCCAGGCTAATCAATTTAATCATGCGCCCCTTGATGCCGCCTTCGGCGTTGATCTTCGCGAAATACGCCGCGTGCGCGCGGCCGATAGTCCCCCAGTCCGACGCCGGGCCGCTGTAAGGCACGGTACTGCCGATTCTGATTTCGGTGTCACTTGCGCCTGGGTCGTAGCGCTTTTGCGCGAATGCACTCTGCCCAATTGTCAGCAAGAGCACGAGAACGAGGCGCTGTATCGTACTTTTATCTCCCTGCGTTGCGGTTAAGGAAGTTCAACACGATCTCATTGAAGCGATCCGGCGTAACAAAATGCGCCGCATGAGGAGCGCCTTCGGCCATCGCGCGCGTAATATTTGGCACACACTGCGCGAACTTGTCGCCGATCAAACGAAAAACCGGCAGGCTTATACTGCCTTCAAGCAGCAATGTGGGGGCGCGTATCTTGCGCGCATCATCGAAGCTAAACGGGGAATAGAAGATATCCGCGCATTTGAGTTCTGCTTTAAGTTCAGGCACGTTATCCAACATCACGATTCGCATCTCGGGCGTTAGGCGCTCGTATGTGCCATTACCCAACACGCCATTGACATACAAGCGAATCGCTTCTTCCGGATCCCCTGCAGCCAAGGCCTTTATAGCGGGCTGCTCGATATTCGTCGAAAGAGTGTCCAGTGCCGCCTTGCCGCCCTCCAATTCGAGCAGCCAGGGAACGAAGTCTGGTTCGTCAACTACCAGTGTCCGTGCCACGTCAGGGTATCGGCTTGCGCAGTGCGCCGCGATCGATGCTCCGGTGGACTGGCCGACAATGTGAGCCGGGCCGTAGCCGAGCGCATCGATGAACGCAGCGAGATCTGCGGCGTGCAGACCCGTCGTGTAATCTGACCCATCTCCGTTCCAGACGTTTGGGTAGTGGTAGCGGCGACTGTAGGAAACGACCCGGTAGGCCGAAGAAAAGGACTCAAACTGGTAGCCCCAGGTTCGATAGTCGCCGATCGAGCCGTGCACAAAGACTACCGGTTCGCCCTCGCCAAACTCAAAATAGTGAAATTCAGTTCCGTTGGCCTGCACCGTTTTGGTGGGGAGATCATACGGCCGCTCGGGTAGTTGCTGGCCTGCGCTGGTAAGCTGGTCCAGAAAGCCGCCGGTAACGAGCCCCGGCATGCTGATATGTAGCCCTCGTACCTGTTCCCTGAATCGTTCCCGCATGTTTCCTCCCTATTGTGATGCGCCACGGTCGGCGACGCGCTGGTGCAGCGCCTCCGTTCGAGGCGATGGACGCACGCCGAGCGTGACTGAGAGCGTGTCCCGGCAACGGCGGTAAGTGGCGTAGGCCTCCGCTGTTTTGCCCTGCTTGAGATAACAGCTCATGAGCAGATAGTACAGATCCTCGCTCAACGGATCCGCTTCAAGGCCGCGCCGATAGACTTCGACCGCGCGCGCCCAGGCGTTGCGCTTTTCCTCCGCCGCACCGACCAGATTCACGCTACGAAGGAATTTGCCGCGCCAGCGTTCGCGCGCCGGAAGCATCCACGCTTGCGGGGCTTCACTTTCGAAAGCCGCTCCCGCGTATAGTGCCCGCAACCGATCGCCCTGCGTTGCCCGCTCGGTTTCACTCATGGCTTCGATAGCGCCGCAAAAACTTTCAAATGACCAAACGTCCACCCAGCACAATTTCTCGTTCAGCCACAGCTTGCCCTCCCGAACGAGTACGCTATCGTCGCTATGCAATAGTTTGCGCAGCCGGTGCAGCGCCATGCGCAACGCGCTTTCACCCACATCTCCTTCGGAATCCGGCCAAAGTTCTTGCGCGAGGACGGTCTGACTTGCCCCGTGCTGGCCTTTAGCTACGAGCGCCTTGAGCAACTCCAATGGCTTCTTTTGCGCCTTGTTGTTGAATACCAGTAGGCTGCCTTCCACCACAATCGCGACCTGTCCAAGCACGCGTATGTGGACATGCCACGGCCATGCTTCAGAAGTCTCACCCGGCGGCGGCGCCAATCGATGAATCTGAATGAGCCGCTGCGCATACTCGCATTCGATACGGGACTGCAAAGCATGCGCGCAGAGCCGCGCCAAGATGTGAGGAGTGAACTGAAATCCGTTTGTGTAACCCTGTGCACGGGCGAGCGCAAGCGCCCGGCGCAGCGCATCGTGAGCAGACGCTAGTTCCTCCAGTTGCAGATACGCATTGGCTTCAATGAGCAGATGATGAAACTCGATCTTGGGTGCTTCGACGCCACGAACGATGTGTCTGGCCGCGGTGAGTGAATCCAACGCCGCGCTAGCATGTCCAGATTCACATAGGGCTGTGGCCACCCAAGCGTGCGCTTCGATCTCGCAGGCGCGATGGCCCGTGTCGCGGGCCGAGCGCAGCATTCTTTCGGCGTAGGCCAACGCGCGGGCGTTGTCGCCACGGCGTAGTGCTGTGGGAACGACGTTACTCATGATGTTTTGTTCTTCTTGCCGTCGCGCCGGATCAAGTCCCTCCACTATGGCGTCGATTTGTCCAAGGCTGAGCCCTGTGGCATCCGCCTCCATCACATCGAGCATGAGCAGCAGCGCGTGGTTCGGCAGAATACCGTGGGACGACGCGATCTTGCGTGCCTCCGAGAACAAAGCACTTGCGCGAGCAACCGGCCCTTCGTAGTAGTAGTGGTTTGCTTCGGACAATAGCCACCATAAACGATTAAATGGTGTCAGACCCTTCCGGCGCAACACTGGCTGAACGAAGCCGATCAGCAACCTCGCTTTCTCGGGTGCGAACTAGTCGTAGTAGGTCAACAACAAACCGGCCGCGGCGACGCATTGATTGATGTCCAAGCCGCGCGTAATCAGCCCCAGCACACGTTCGGCGCACGGCGCGAGGAAAGGATGAGCCGGTCGCCGGTAGGTCATGGCGATCTGCAGCATGGAACAAACGTGCAGCTCGGTTTCAGCGGTTGGAAACACCAGCTCGGCGTGCAGTAGTTCATACAGCGCGTCGATCCATCGATCGAGGGCGTCGAATGCGTCAAATTGGAAGTAGTAGGTTTGCACAATCGCCGCCGCCGCCAGCGCTTGTCCAAGTACGTTGTGTTCCGCCAAAAAGCGCTGGTAGGCACGCTCTAGCGTCGAGCGCGCCAGCGCCGGTTCGAGCACGCACTGCGAAAGGCCGAGGCAGTAAAGCAAACGCGGCGTGGCCTGAACGTACCATGAGGGCAACGCTTGAACCCACCCGCGCAATGTTTGTGACTGCCCACGGGCGAGCAGAGATGTCGCCTCGACCAAGATCAATCTGGCAGCGGCCACCCAATCGCCGGCACTTGCATAGAGCGGGATAGCGTGCGCAGCTTCGCCGCGCGCAGCCAGAAACGTAGCGGCGCGCTGCTGCAGTGAACGATATTCAGTGGCGCCCAGTTCCTTGCGCGCCTGCGCGCCAAGAAAGCTCTTGAACAAGGCGTGGTATTGATAGGCAGGTTCTGGGCTGGTAATGGCGTCCACGAACAGGCGCCGCTCGCTCAAATCCGTAAGCGCCTGCCAAGCCGCGCGATCGCGGCTCATTGCCTCGGCCGCGTGCTGCGTCACACGGGGAAGCAAACTCGTGCTGAGCAGTACGTTTCGTGTGGCGACCGGCAACCGCTGCAGTACTTCGGTTGCGAGGAAGCTGAACAACGCTTCGTGGCCGCCAGTAGAGGGGCCGCAAGCCAGTTGCCCACTGCGCCGGTAGTGTTCAATCAGCATGCGCAGGCCCGCAACCCAGCCCGCCGCTTGTTCGTGCAAAACCTGTAATTGCGTTTCATCTAAGCCGCCTAGTTCGGAGGCCGCCGCGCGTGTCTCGGTGAGATCAAAGCGCAATTCGTTCCAACCGAGCAACCCGATGTCTTGCTGCATGAGGGAACGAGCAAGCTCCGGTGGCGGTTCGTCGCGGCTAGTGATGATAAGGCGAACATCATCTGGCGCCGCATTGATTGCCTGTTGCAGGATGACGCCGCGAGAATCGGCGTCGATCGCCAGCGGCAACCCGTCTATCACCAATGTCGTGCCGCTGCGGATGCGGGCGAACAGCTTTGGCCAGAAGCGACGACAGAACGAACCCAGGTCGGCGCGATACTCATCGCTAAAGACGGGTAAAACATTGCGCCGCGTGGGTATCAATGCGCCGAGGCGATGGAAAAATACGGCTGGGTCTACGTCATCAGCTTCGGGCGCGTACCAAACAGCCGGCAGCGCGCGCGATTCGAGGTAGCTTGCGACCAATGTGGACTTGCCAGCCCCTGGCGGGTCGGCAATCCAAGTCAGTGGACGCTCGCGCCAGCGATCAAGCAGCGCGAACAGGCGCTCACGGGCGACGATCCCCGTCAACCGGCGGTGTCTTGCTCAAGACGCGTAGCGTCATGCTTGCACTCGCGAGTCTGATTCGTTGTCTACGTAGTGTAATCGAATCGCCGCCCTGAGCAAACGCGGCTTCCGGTTATTTAAGTTTGGCCAAGAATGCGTCGAGCGCCGCATTAAATTTCTCTGGGTACTCGCGAAACATCATGTGATTACCGAGCACAAAAGTCTCTGAATGAGGCGCATTCTTGGCGAGCCACGCCTTAGCGGAATCCGCATGAGCTTCTCCCAGAATATTGAGCACGGGTATCTTGCCGTCAATCTTCTTCGCCTCTTCGGTGTAGTCGCCAAACGAGCCATCAGCGCCCAGCAGCACGGCAACATAGTTTGGTGTTTTCTGTGTTTGATCCAGCGCCCAGGCTATTTCGTCTGGTGTCATTTTGCGCTGCATCATCGTCGGGATGAATTCGTTCATGAGCGCACGACGGTCGTAGGCGACACCATTAATGAAGCCGCCGACTTCGGCAGCATCACCGAATTCAGCCCAATCGCCCTTTTGCGCCGGGACTGATCTCGGCGTCTGATCGATGCAGACAAACGCGCTGATGTTGTCGGTGCCGTAGGCTCTGAAGTAGCCGTAGACATCATGGCAACCCCAGGACCAGCCCACGACGATCGCGTCTTTCAGCTTCAGCGCTTCCATGAAGGCGCGTAAATCCTTGCCATGCTGCAAGTAGGTATGGCCCTCCAGCGTCTTGCTCGAACGGCCGTGACTTCTGGGATCATAGGCCAGCACGCGGTATTTCTTGGAGAAGTGCGAGATCTGGTGTGGGGCGAAGAACTCGCCGGTGCCGGTCCAGCCAGTCACGAATATCAAAGGCCTACCGTTGCCAGCCTCTTCGTAGTAAAGCTCTAGATCCGGACTCACTCGAACATACTGGCCCGCTAACGCGGTTGTGCAGTAGCAAACGGAAAGTATTAAGGCCAACAAAAGGTTGCAGGGGGCTTTCATGATCGTTGTCTCCTCAGTTAGGGCAAATGCGCATTCATATGAATGCGCTGACCAAGATACACGGCGTTCCGCAACGGATATGTAACCGATTCAGACTTGCGCGTAGTCCCGACCTCGGGACTTTTCGGAACACGAATCTAGGAGCCTGTCGGACTCAAAGAATCGCAGCGAAAAAGGTGCTGAGCGAGGACAGATTTTGACGATTTCGCCGGGCAATAGTGGTTCTATTGCCCAAGAAAGCGGCGAAATATGGACCGCTCAGCGGCTTTTGCAGCCGATTTCCTTTAAGTCCGACAGGCTCCTAGGGAAGCCCGTTCAACGTCTGCTTGCCGCATGAGCCGAACGTCAAGTTTTAGCCGCTCTTTCGCACCCCGAACCGATTTCACGCGATCAAGCCTTGGCCGTGCTGCGCAACGGTTATTCTGGACATGTTGCCAGGCGCCGCATGGCTATTGCCTTGTGGCATGGGGTGCCTGGAAAGGTAATATCCGTGCGGTTCTTCAGGCATGTCCACAAAAAAATTGAGGCCCGACTAGCGGGCCTCAATCTATCTGCGAAGGAATGCGATTACGCAGCGCGCAACACTCCGCGCATTTTCTGCAGCGCTTTTTGTTCGATTTGGCGGATTCGCTCGGCGGAAACCGAGAACTCGGCTGTGAGGTCGTGCAATGTCTTCTGATCCTTGGCCTCGCGTAACATCCTTCGACGGCCTTCAGAGCCTGCGCCGGACTCGATCTGGTGGCGAACGGGGCTTGAGAAGGGCATGGCCAATTATGGGCCTGCCGGTTTCGCGAGTTTCATCATTGCCGCGGCTGGGGCGCTACCGCAGCGAATCGTTGCGGTACAATACTCGCGAAGGAGTGAATAAATGATCCGCACCATTGAAGCCGTTGTTGACGTGCAAGGCAGAGTTGAACTTTCGGAGCCCGTACGTCTCCCGGCACCACGTCGGGCGCTGGTACTGATTCTCGAAGATGAAGCCACCGTTCCGATACACGAATCCGCGTTGCTGAGCGAGGCCGCGCTTGAGGATTGGAATCGTCCGGAAGAGGACGCAGCGTGGTCTCACCTGC
>JAYTGZ010000303.1:0-2589 GCA_043733025.1 Pseudomonadota bacterium
AAGCGCGCGGTTTGTCATCGGCCGCATCGGCGGCTAACGCGGCGATTGAGCACATTCGCGACTGGGTGCTCGGCACGCCGGCGGGCGATTGGGTCACCATGGGCATTCCGTCGGACGGGAGTTATGGCATTCCCGAAGGCGTGATGTTCGGCTACCCGGTCACCTGCGCTAACGGCGAATACAAGATCGTGCAAGGTTTGGAACTCTCCGAATTCAGCAAAGCCCGCGCCGCGGCGAGCCACCATGAATTGCTTGAAGAGCGTGATGGCGTCAAGCATCTATTCAAGTAACCGCGCTATACGATGCCTGGACGGGGTAGCCTAGGGCCAGAGCCGCATGGATACTGGCTCTCCAGGCATGTACCGAGGTATTTACGCGGGCGCCAGGATACGTAACTCCATTCCTTTGACCAATTCTTTCACGCGCGCGCGATAGGCCTGCATGTGCGGCGCGAGGGCGTGCGCCTTGAGCGAGGCGACGCTTTCCCATTGCTCGACAACAACGACCTTATCCGGGCCGATGCGCGCGTGGGTCGAAATATCCGTATCGGCATCGATAGCGGGGCCATAGGCAATGCAGCCGGCCTCCGCCTGCACGGCTGGAATCAGTTTGTGGAACTCGGCTAAAAACGCATCCCTGGCGCCGGGCGCGAGGTCGATCGTGGCAATCACATGAATCATGGTTTTCCTCGTTAAACAATAAATGACGGTGGTGGCATTACCCGGACACCGGCCATCACAATCGGCTGCATTGCTGGCCAACCCCTCGCGGCGCGCAGAGATATCCCCGCGCATTCCGCGAAAATAAGACTACCGCCTCGATATAACCATACCAGGGCGCGAATACGCGAGCTCAAGGCGCAACGAAAGTCCAAGGTTTCACCAAAGCCAAGGCACGAAACGTTTCGTCCGCTCCTGATAGTTCTCGTATTCTTGAAACCGTTCACGCATCAACTGTTCCTCGAAGTTCGCCTTGGCAGTCAATACCAGCGCCAGCGCGAACCACAGCCCTAGCTTCAAGGAGCTTTGCTCCGCGACGACGAAGGCAGCCATGGCCAGCATCAGCGCGCTATACATCGGGTGGCGGATGAGGCGATAGGAGCCGCTGGTGATGAGCTTTGCCGAGGCTTTCGGCTCAGGCCGAATGTTGAAGTTGCCGAGGCGATTGTGTGCCAGTGTGAACACACCGAGGACTGCACTTGCGACGATGGCGGACCAGAAAGTCACGCTCAACCGCCAAGGACCGAACGGCCACACCATGAGGCCGATCAAAATAAACTGCAGACCAACCAGTACGGTGGAGAGGGGATTCAACCCCATTCGACCAGCGCGGCTCCCCAAGTTAACCCACCACCGAAGGCCGCCATTAACACCAGGTCGCCCGGTTTGATCTTGCCCGATCGGACTGCTTGATCGAGCGCGATGGGAATGGACGCGGATGCCGTGTTGCCGACCTTGTCGACGTTGATCATCACCTTTTCCAGCGGGATATGTAGCCGCTGGCCCACGGCCTCGATGATGCGCAGGTTGGCTTGGTGGGGGACGAAGATATCGACGTCGTCTATGGTGTAGCCGTGTTTCTTAAGGATGTTAAGCGACGATTCCGTCATGCGTTCCACGGCAAGACGGAATAACGCAGGGCCGTTCATATGCACGCTGGTTTGGCCGCTCGCGATCAATTCGTCGGTAGACGGATCACCGGAACCACCGGCGGGAATGTACAGCAATTCGGCGGCTGCGCCGTCCGAGGCGACTTCGACGTCGATGAGGCGCGGTCCGTGGGGGACGTTGCTGAATACCGCGGCGGCAGCGCCGTCGCCGAACAGTACAGACGTTTTCACATTTGAATGGGTGACGATGCGGGTGACATAATCAACGCTCGCCACCAAAATATTCTGCGGCTTGTCGCTCGCTGCCAACAGGCCGCGGGCTACCCAAACGCCATAGAGAAAACCGGAACAGGCGGCAACGAGATCGAAGGCGGCGGCTTTGGTCGCGCCGAGATGAGCTTGGATTTGGCACGCGGTGGAAGGCAACAACATTTCCGGCGTGACGGTGGTGCAGATGATGGCGTCGAGATCCTCCGCGCCGATGTTAGCCTGTGCCATGGCGTCGCGCGCCGCCCGGGTGCCGAGCACGGAGGCGTGGTCGTTCGGGCCCGCTTGGCGACGCTCGGAAATGCCCGTCCGCGCCATGATCCAATCATGGGTCACGGCGCCGGAGGCGGTGAATACATCGTTGGTTATGATCTTGTCCGGCAACACATGGGCGGTGCCGAGAATAGCGACGTTTTGTCTAAGTCGATTAGTTGATTTTGGCGTGTGGCTAATCAACGTATCGCTATGTTTCCCTGGGCGTACTAGTGTTTCGAGTGCCATGCGGAGCCCGTCTAAATTCTAGGTATGATGCGTGATTTTGCGCGCCGGAATCGCAAAAGTAAAGGCGCCGGAAAAGGCCGGTTTACCAATAAGTCTCGACGGAGATTTGGCCTGGTTCTTTGCGCTTGTTGAGTTTCAAACCACGGACTTCCAGGATGGCCCGAGTGTCGCGCACCATGTCGGGATTGCCACAGATCATCACTTGAGATTTT
>JAYTGZ010000304.1:0-3961 GCA_043733025.1 Pseudomonadota bacterium
TTCACCGTGTAGTCGCTATGCACCAGCATCACGGCGGGGCGATTGAGCGTGGATTGTTGTTCCGGCTGGCGCTTGCGAATGGTGTGATCGAACACCAACACGCGACTGGCGCCGGTGTGTTGTTTCACGAAAGCGACAACTTGTTCGTAAAACGTCGAACGCACGGCGGCATCGTCGTCGAACTGATCGAACAATACCGTGAACGGCTTTAATTCAAAGCCCTCGCGGTCGACGGAAAATTCGTTGAGCTTAGGCCAGCCGTCGCGCACTTCGACTTCGCGGCTGTCCGTGCCAGGTGGATTAGGTTTCGTACCCGGCTCGGGTTCATAAAAATAATAATCCGGCGGAATGCCGTTATCCACGGTGTAGTTGAGTTTGGTGCGTACAGTCGATGCCTGGGCCATAGCGATTTGCGTCTCGTACGTGATGTTGTCGATCGGTGTTGTAAGCGGAAACAACAAATATTTACCGCTTGGGAATCGAGTATAGCTGCTTTAAATTATTCCTGGTAGAGTGGTCATGCAATCCCATCCGGTAGCATCACCGGCCAATAAGACATTCAATTCGAGGAGACCAAATGAAACTTTATTACGACCCCTGCACGGTGAATTGCCGCAAGGTTCTCGCCGGATACGATCTGATGGGTGTGAAGTACGACACGGTGAAAATCGACTATTTCACGCAGGGGCAAAAATCGCCGGAATATCTGGCGGTGAATCCGAATGGCTCGCTACCGGCCCTCGACGACGGCGGCTTTAAGCTGTGGGAATCCAACGCCATGCTGCAATATGCCGCCGACCAAGTGGGTGCTGAGGCCTATTATCCCAAAGACCCCAAGACCCGCGCCGACATTCATCGCTGGCATTTGTGGGAAGCCTCGGCCTGGTTCCCAAGCTGCTACGTTTACCTAGTGGAAAACGTCGTTAAGCCGCTGCTCAAAGCGGAACCGGATCAGAAGATCCTCGATGCACAAGCGGCGAATTTCCATCTCCTCGCCGGCATTCTCGACACCCGCCTCGCCAATCAACCGTGGCTATGCGGCAACAGCGTCACGATCGCCGACATCGCCGTCGCCGCGCCCATGCATTTGCATCCCTATCAGAAACTGCCCCTCGATCAGCATCCGAATTTGAAGCGCTGGATGACCGAACGCGTGGAAAAACTGCCGTCGTGGAAAAAGACCGACGCCGCGCCGTATCTCGGGTTTGCGGCGATGTATTAACGTATGGTGGACCAGTCGCGGAGGATGTACGGTCCCTGGGTGGATCCGATACGCGGCAGCTTGGTTCACCTTTAGCGTCTCGATTGGAATAGGGTTGTGCTAGTAAATTTTAGAGAAAGGAACTCATCATGACGCGCCAGTTTGACATCGTAATTGAGAAGGATTCGGTGGGCTATTTTGTTGCTTCAGTTCCCGCGCTTCCGGGTTGTCATACCCAGGCGAAGTCCCTCGACGAGCTAATTGAGCGAACGCGGGAAGCGGTGGCGCTTTACCTCGAAGTCGAGGGAGAGCCTCTAGAGTCTCTTGATTTCATTGGCGTTCAACGGATATCTATTGCCGCGTGACGTTACTTCCGACCCTAAGTGGGAAAGAACTGGTAGCCGCGTTAAAGAAGGCGGAATTTGAGGTTATCCGAATCAAAGGAAGTCACCATTTTCTTCGTCACACCGATGGGCGTTCGACGGTTATTCCGGTTCATGCAGGCGAGGATATCGGACCGGGATTGCTTGCCAAGATTCTCCGCGATTGCGACCTAAGCCGGGAGCAGTTGCGAGAACACCTTTAAGCACCAAAAGTGCATTCATTCGCCGAGTAAATACGGTGCATCAATGCACCTTAGGCTTCCTTCTCTTGATCGAGTTTGCTGAGTAACGTGCGAACAGGTTTGGGAATAGCGGCGTTTAAGGCGTCGTCGACCGAACGCCAAACCACCCCCGGCTCCGCGGCGCGCGATAGTTTTTTCTGAACCGCGATGGGTTGCGGCTTGATACTTAGTCTGAAATGGGTGAAGCCGTGCTCCAATACGCTCCAGGGCTTCAGCGGCGTGGTCTCCAAGCCATAGCGTTCGCGGCACGCGTCGCGCGGGCTTGCGCCGTTTTGTAACTCCGGAAAACACCACATGCCTGCCCATATGCCCGTCGGCGGGCGTTTCTCCAAAAGCACTTCGCCTTCGTGAGCGATGATAAGCATAGTCGTGGATTTTTTCGGCACCGCTTTTTTCGGGCGCGGCGAGGGCAGCTCGTGGCTGCGTCCTTCTCGTTTCGCAATGCAGGAATCCGTGACCGGGCAGGCGAGACACAGTGGCCGCCCGCGACGGCAAACCGTCGCGCCCAAATCCATTAAGCCTTGCGTATAGGCTTCGATATTTTTCTTTGGCAGTACGTTCTCAGCGGCGCGCCACAGTTTCGCTTCCACCTTTTTGTCGCCGGGAAAACCGGCGATGCCGAAATGCCGCGCGAACACGCGCTTGACGTTGCCGTCGAGAATGGCGTGGCGCTCGCCGAAGGCGAAGGCGCTGATAGCCGCCGCGGTGGACTGGCCGACGCCGGGTAACGCCAAAATGTCATTGAAGGCGTGGGGAAATTCGCCGCCGAATTTTTCAGCGACGATCCGCGCGGCGCGCAGCAGATTTCTACCTCGCGAGTAATAGCCCAAGCCGCTCCACAGCGCGAGCACTTCATCGTCGCTCGCTCGCGCCAGGTCGCGAAGCGCCGGAAACTTTTCCAGGAAGCGCCCGTAGTAAGGAATCACTGTCGCGACTTGGGTCTGTTGCAACATGATTTCCGACAGCCAGATACGGTATGGATCGCGGCTGTTCTGCCACGGCAGGCCGTGGCGGCCGTGGCGTTTTTGCCAGGCGATGATGCGAGTTGAAAAAATCGCATCCTTCATGGCTTTATTTTTTTCAGATTGACGCTTTCCATGTCGATCCGCACGTTGCGCGCCGTCGCGCCAGCGCTTTTCAAGTGGCCTATATTGATCTGACCGTCGACTTTGAGTTGCTTGAGAAAAGTGAGATCGAGGTTGGCCAGCGGCGTTTTGTTTTGTTTCGGTTTTGTCGCGCCGGGCTTCGCCGCCGAGGGAAAATAACGGTCGAGGTCCAGGTGATTGAGGTTCGCATCGACTCGGTAGGCGGGATCGGCCCAGCCGGTGATGCCGAACGCGCCATCGAACTTGCTTTGATCCAGCCCAGCTTTAAGATTGAATCGCGCTTCCTCGCGCTCAAGGTCGATTTTGCCTGTGCCATTCAACTTCAAATCGAATGGCCTTGCTTGTTTACTGACGCCGACCCAGTTGATCCGGCCCGAGAGATTCGATAGCGTGGCGAGTTGCTGGGTGAAGTCCATCTTGAGCGGCGAGGTGAGATCCGCCTGCCATTTCCCGTTCGGATTCCGACCACTGGCTTTGACAGCAACGCCTTTGGCCGCGACTTGACCGGCATCAGCGGATGCCGCAAGATCCGCATGGCCCAAGGCCAGCCCCTGGATACTGGCTTCCAGGGCACTATCCGGCCAAGTGACAGTAGTCTGTAGATCAATCGCGGGAATCTTGCCGGTGGTTTTGCGCCAGTTGCCTTGCAGCGGCGCGCTGACTTTGCCGCTGATCGCCGCACCTGCAAGCGTGCCGGACCAATCCCCCTGAAGCGCATCAACGGAGAAACCACCGTTGGCAATGTTCGCAACTAGCGGTGCGCGCCACTTACCCGCGAGTTGATCTTGCTCGTTTTGCATGCGCCAATCGCCGTTGAGTTGCGTGGCATCGAGGTCGCCGGTTTGCAAGTCGAGCGCCATCGGGCCCGTCCCGCTGGCGTCCACGCTCAACCGATCGCGCAGCGTCTTGCTGGTGAATGTTAACTTTGGCAGCGCCGCGCGCTGCTGGGCAAGATCCATTGTCAATGCGCCGTTTAGCTCACCGGTGGAACGCAACACATCTTGATCGAAGGAAAAATTCAGTTTGAAG
>JAYTGZ010000305.1:0-3680 GCA_043733025.1 Pseudomonadota bacterium
TCTTTACCGCCGTCCAGAGTCGGGGCGATATCGGTGGTGACCTTGTCATACACTACGTCTTTTTCCGGCCAGTTGTAGATCGGCTTACAGTTGTTAGCCGTGGTGATGGGCTTGGTGAAGTTCACTCGTCCCAGCGCCGTGGCCCAAATGCACTTGTGCTCTTGGCCAGCTTTGCTGGCACTCGTCGCGCGAGCGTCGATGCCGTAGATGTGGCCATTGCGGGAGCCATGGAACCACATTCTCTTGCCGTTTACGTCGGCCAAGATCACTTCGTTCACGCCGTCATAATCGTACGGATCATTTGGGGTGTAGTTGAAGTAGCTCTTGATCTTACCGGTGTCCGGATCCAACACGAGCGTGGAGTTGCTGAAGAGGTTATCACCAGCGCGCACGTGACGGTCGAAGTCCGGGCCGGGGTTGCCGACCGGCCAGTAAAGCAGGTTGGTTTCCGCGTCATAGGAGCCGGTGATCCATGCGGAGCCGCCACCATATTTCCAAGAATCGCCTGCCCAGGTGTCGTTACCAGGTTCGCCCGGACCGGGAATCGTGAAGGTTTTCCAAACTTGGTCACCCTTCTCTGCATCCAGGGCGGCGATCCAGCCGCGAACACCGTACTCTGCCCCAGCCGTACCGACGATGATTTTGCCGCGCAGCGCCATCGGCATAATCGTGAAGGTTTCAGCATAGGTGTAGTCGCCGACTTTCTTGTCCCAAATCACTTTACCCGTTTGGTTGTCAAGCGCGACAACGTGGGAATCCAGAGTGGCGAGGTAGACCTTATTGTGATACGGCGCGACGCCGCGGTTAACCACGTCACAGCACAGTTTCGGGAACACGTCGCCGGGCAACTCGCGCTCATGCTTCCAATTCACTTTACCCGTCGAGCCATCGACCGACCATACTTTGTTGTAGGACGACGTAACGTACAGGGTGCCGTTAACAGCGATAGCTTGGCTGTCTTGGCCATCCAACACGCCGAACGAAAGGTTCCACTTCGGAACCATGCGATTGATGTTATGAACGTTGATTTGAGCCAATGGGCTGTAGCGGGTAGAGCTATAGTCACGGCCATAATGCAACCAGTTGTTGGCATCCTTATCGGCGTTCAACAACATGTCGTCGGTAACATAGTTGGTGAACAGAAAAGCACCCGCCTCATCGAGACCTTGTGCAAATGCTTGCCCACCCACTATAGCCGCGGCAATAGTAGCAACCTTTAAATACTTCAGCGATTTACGCATTTAACTACCTCCTGTTGTGATTCATTAATTCTTAGCAATGTTCAATGAGTTACTGATACAACTTCAAGTGCTACGTAACTTCTGGGTCTTCAGTGAATAGCGACACGATACGGCAAATCCGCTACCTCGCCCACTATAAACAAGGCTAAAAAGATGTCAATAGGCTCAGCTTAAAAAAGTTCCGCAAGATCCATGAATTTTTCTCTGAAAATTCATTTGTGCGGCATTTCGGTCTTTTCTGCTTTAAGACTAGCCTGGGCCGGTGACCGGCGGGGGTCGCCAGGCCGCTTCGCTAAGTCGCTTCGAACGTGGGCCCTGTGGTACGATTTCGACCAGCCAAGCCAACGCGCCTGGACCAACCCTTCCTACCGCCTGGAGTGTTCATTCTGAAACCAACTTTCCATGTTGTCGCCTTAGCCGCAATTGCACTTTTGCTGAGCAGTGGTATTCGCGCTTCGAGCGACGTCTTGACAAACAACTACGATAATTCCCGAACCGGCGCCAATCTCGACGAGACGCTGTTGAACGTCACCAACGTCACCCCCGAGACCTTCGGCCGAGTGTTCCATTATGCCGTTGACGGGCCGGTGTTTGCCCAGCCGCTGGTGGTGAGCGGTCTCGATATTCCCGATCGCGGGCGGAGCGATGTCGTTTACGTCGCGACTGCAAGTAACTCTGTCTATGCATTCGTTGCCGACGGTGGCGAAAAGGCTCAGTTGTGGCATCGCCAGCTCGTCGCGTTGCCCGGCGGGATTCGCGCGGCGGCGAGCGGAATACTGAGCACCCCAGTAATCGATCGCAACCGTGGCATCATCTACGTAGTGGCGGGGCTCATGGACGGCAGCGACGGAAAATTCGTCTTGCACGCCCTTGACCTGGCCGATGGCAGCGGCAAGGATGCGAGCCCAGTACTCATCCGCGGATCCGTAGATGTAGATGGTAGTTCGATTTCCTTTCAACCAACCAACACGCGCGTCGCCGTGCAGCGCGCCGCCTTGGCGATCGCCCAGGATAAGCTCATTGTCGCCTTTGGCGGCGACTATTTCGAAGGTTGGGTATTCGCCTTCAGCCTAACGGACCTGCAAGTGCCGCCCGCCGCATTCTGCACCACGTGCGTCAGCCGCCACATCGCGGTATCTCGCGTGGATTACCTGGACGCGAGTTGCATCTTGCTCGGGCCGGGCGGTGGCATTTGGCAATCGGGGCGCGCTCCCGTGGTCGATCCGAACGGCAAGGTTTATTTCTTCACCGGCAATAAACAACACGTTATCAAAGCCGGTTGCATGATTCCGCCCAGCAACAATGCCTGCTCCGCGTGTACCACCGAGGGCGGCTGTGTCTGCAAAGGTAGCCGTTTCGCCGGCGTCTGCCGCGGCCCCGATGTGTGCAACGCCAACGAAACCGAGAACCACGAGTTGTTTGACGCCAACGAATCACTCATCCAGCTCGATCCTGGCCAAGGCCTAAAGCTTACGGCATGGTTTCGCCCCGCCAATTGGAATATCACCGGGCCGGAGGGTCTGGAGATCAACGATCTTGATCTCGGCGGCTCGGGGCCCCTCTTGATCCCAGGCACCACGCGTCTCGTGGGCGGCGGCAAACAGGGCGTGATGTATGTTCTCGATGTCGCGGCGCCGGCAAAGCCATGCAAACCCACGCTCACCGAAACCTGTACCTCGCCCAACCCGGTGCAGAGTTTCCAGGTAGCCCCGTCGCCGGCCCGCCCC
This sequence comes from Pseudomonadota bacterium, assembly GCA_043733025.1. Taxonomy (GTDB): domain Bacteria; phylum Pseudomonadota; class Gammaproteobacteria; order Burkholderiales; family JALYOK01; genus JALYOK01. Next base: position 2,969 of record JAYTGZ010000305.1, read on the forward strand.
AACCAATACTATCGCCACATCCTCGGCGGTCCCGTATTGTGGACTCGTCCCGCTGACCGAGGCGGCCCGCTCGCCTACGTGTGGCGCGAGAACGATCATCTACGCGGCTATCGTATCTCCGGCCAGTTCGAGGGTTGCAACACGGAAGATCCCGCGCTGACCACGTCCCACCATTGTCCGAGCCTTGCCCAGAGCGAGGACTTCATCGACCATCACCCCGGCGGAATCTTGGCCCTGTCGGCGAATGGCGCCGATGGCGCGACGGCCGTTCTATGGGCGTCGACTACACGGGCGATCGGCGGGCCCGGTAAGCTCATGGCGTTCAAGGCCGTGCCCGATTCTGGCGCGCCGGCCGTACTGACGAAGATTTGGGACAGCGACATCTGCGTCGAGGACCGGCTTGACGTGGGTTCCGATTTCGTCCCGCCGACCGTTGCCAATGGTAAGGTTTATGTCGCCACGGGCGCAAATCGAGTCGACGTGTTCGGGCTCATGGATGCGAAGAAATGTTTGCACGAGCCGTTGCCCGCGTCGTTCGGGCCGATGATGCAATAATCCTAGAAACGGCAGTTGACCGCTTTTTCTCCCGCGCTGCGCCGCATGGAAATTAAGGGGCCGCGCATCGTGCTCACTCACCCAATGGGTGAACCGCGCTACGCACCCGATTGCACGATTGCCGAGCCATCTGGGCGGCTGGCCTCGGGCCACGGTG
>JAYTGZ010000306.1:0-5920 GCA_043733025.1 Pseudomonadota bacterium
CCGAAACCCATGTAATTCGACTGAATATACGACACCATCATGCCGCCGGCGTCCGCGGTGCTGAGGTAGACCGTTTCGCTGCCCTTGGCAATATCGGTCGGTAAACCCCAATTCGGATAGTTCGCGCGTTTCGGATCGATCAGCTTGGCGCGCTCGGCTAGATAGGTTGGCGCCAGCAATGTCTGTGCTGAAACCGGCATTGCGCTAGCTTCAGCCACATAATGATAGAGATCGGCGAAGGCAAGCTTCATCGCTTCCAATTGCAGATGGACGCAATCGACCGAATCGACCGAAACCTTGGCCATTTCTATGTGTTGCAAAATGCCCACCATAATCAATGCGGCGATGCCCTGCCCGTTCGGCGGCAATTCGTGCACCGTGACGCCGCGATAGTTCTGCCCAATCGGCGCGTCCCAATCGACTTGGTGCCCGGCGAGATCGTCGAGTGCCAGCGCGCCGCCTTGGGCTTGGCTTTGGCCGACGATCCTTTTCGCGAGTTCGCCGCGATAAAACGCCTCGCCGTTGCTGGCGGCGATCATGCTCAGACTATAGGCTTGGCCGGGAAAACGAAATAGTTCACCCGCTTTAGGCGCACGGCCGTTAGGCAGGAACGCTGGCGCAAAATCCGGCGATTGGAGATATTTCTCGACCTGCGAGGCCCAGTTCCTCGCCGTGATCGGTGAAACGGCGAAACCTTTATCGGCGTACATCAGCGCCGGTACAAACAAATCCATAAACGGCAGATTGCCGAAACGCTGCGACAGGGCGACCCAGGCGGAAACCGCGCCAGGCACCGTAACGGAATCCCAACCCGTAGTGGGCATGGCGTCGCGTCCGGCGAATCGGTTCAAATTCCACGCCCTAGGCGCGCGCCCGGACGCATTCAGGCCATGCAATTCTTTGCCATCCCAAACGATGGCAAAGGCGTCGGAGCCGATGCCGTTCATGTTCGGCTCCACGACGGTTAGCGCAATTGCGGTGGCGAGGGCGGCATCGACCGCGTTGCCACCTTTTTTCAGCATTTCAATCCCCGCCTGCGCCGCCAGCGGCTGCGAAGTCGCAACCACATTACGCGCGAACAACGGCATGCGCTGCGACGGGTAGGGGAAATCCCAGTTCATTAGACGTTCAGAATAATTTTGCCGATGTGCTGGCTCGATTCCATTAAGCGATGCGCGTTTGCCGCCTGCGCCATTGGAAAGGTCGCGCTGATTACCGGGGCCACGGCGCCCGCCTCAAGCAGCGGCCACACTTTCTCTTTGATGGCACGGGCGACGTTGATTTTGAAGCTTTCATCGCGGGCACGTAACGTCGAACCTGTCACCGTCAAACGCCGGCGCATAATCAAACCTAAATCGACGCTTGCTTGCATGCCGCGCTGAAACGCGATCAGCACGATGCGCCCTTCTTCCGCCAGGGCATTGAGTTCGCGTGGAATGTAATCGCCGCCGACCATGTCGAGGATGACGTTCACTCCGCGGCCATCGGTGAGTTTTTTAATGACGTCAACGAAGTCTTCGGTCTTGTAGTTGATCGCTTTTTCCGCACCGAGCTTTTCGCAGGCGGCACATTTTTCGTCGCTGCCAGCGGTGACGAAAACACGATGACCCAGGGCCTTCGCCAGTTGAATCGCCGTCGTGCCGATGCCGCTGGAGCCACCTTGCACCAGCAGCGTCTCACCGGGCTTCAATCCGGCGCGCATCCAGACGTTGCTCCATACCGTCATGAAGGTTTCCGGCAACGCAGCGGCTTTCACCCAGTCGTAACCGCTCGGTAGCGAAAAGCAACTGCCGCCGTATGCGGTGCAATATTCCGCATACGCGCCGCCGGACACGAGGGCGCAGACTTTGTCGCCCACTTTCCAACCGCTTACGCCCTCGCCCAACGCGGCGATGGTCCCCGCGATCTCAAGCCCCAAAATATCCGACGCGCCCGGCGGCGGTGGATAAGCGCCTTGGCGCTGATAACAATCGGCGCGATTGACCCCGGCGGCAGCGACTTTGATCAACACCTCGCCAGCCTTCGGCGTGGGAACGGGGCGATCGGTTACCTGCAACACCTCGGGACCGCCGGGGGATGAAAATCCGATGCACTGCATTTGTCGCGGCAAATTCATGGCGAACTATCGAAAAGTGTGGACAGAAGCATACTAACGAAAGCTGAAATGCATAGCAATAAAGACTGACTGTCAGCCGGAAACTTCGATTGACGTTAATGCATCATGCGGTGGATCTCCTATACTTACTTTATTGAACGATTCCGCGCTGGACCGGTCAATATTTTGACAACTATGCTAGGCAAACAGTGATCCTATGTCGCATGATAACAATTCACACTCAAGCGAGATTCAAGGTAGTTTCTTGCAATCGCTTTCGTTGTATGCGCGCGAGCATCGCGCCGCCCATTGGTCCGGTTCCTTTTCCGAATTTCTCGAAAACATTGTCCCGAAAGACTCGCTAGGGGTCGCGCGCGCCAGCCACGAGTACATGTGGGACATGATGCGCTGGCAGGGCATCGAAACCGGCGAAGACGGCCAGGTTCGCTACAAACTCTTCTCCGATGAATTGTTCGGCGTCGATGACGCGCTGGCAAGACTCGCCGATTATTTTAAAGCCGCGAGCGCTGGTTCCGAAGTCGGCCGGCGCTTGCTGCTATTGCTCGGCCCGCCCTCCGGCGGCAAATCGAGCATGGTGATTATGTTGAAGCGTGGCTTGGAAGAATATAGCCATACCGACGCGGGTGCGATCTACGCGATTCAAGGTTGCCCGGTGAACGAATCGCCGCTGCACTTGGTTCCCCACACCATGCGCGGGAATTTCCGCGAAACCTACGGCGTTGAGATCCACGGCGAAACCTGCCCCTATTGCCGCGCGCGTTTGGAAAATGAGTTCGCCGGCGACTTCATGAAAATGACGGTTGAGCGCACCTTCATTTCCGAAGCTGATCGCATGGGCATCGGCACCTACGCGCCCCACGATCCCACCACGGCGGACTTGGCGGATCTGGTCGGCTCCGTCGATCTATCCAAAGTCGCGGAATACGGCGACGAAGGCGACCCACGCGCCTGGTCCTGGTCCGGCGCGGTGTATGCCGCCAGCCGCGGCTTGCTGGAGATGATCGAAATATTGAAGGTCAAGCGCGAATTCCTTTATTTATTACTGACGTTGACGCAGGAGAAAAACGTCAAGGTCGCGCGCTTCCCGCTGATTTATCTCGATGAAACGATTTTGGCTCACACCAATCTGGCCGAATTCCGCAAGTTCTTGCAGGAAAGCGAAAACGAGGCGCTGCTCGACCGCATGGTCATCATCCAGGTGCCGTACACATTGAGCTATCGCGAAGAAGCGCGCATCTACAAGAAGCTCACCTCCAGCGCCCAAGCATTCAAGGAAGTCCATCTGGATCCGCACGTGCTGCATGTCGCCGCGGTATTCGCGATCCTGACGCGGTTGTCGGAAAACGAGCAAAAGGAAGCCGAGTTCGCTAAGCGTGTGCGAGTGTATGCGAACGAAGATGTCGATGGCGTCAATCGCTCGGAAGCGGAACGGCTGAAGGCCAAGTCGCCGGATGAAGGGCTGTCCGGCGTGTCGCCGCGTTTCGTTATCAATGCGTTATCGAACGCCATCATTCAAAGCGATGCCCAGAGCCTCACCACCATGGATGTGTTGCTCGCCCTGAAAGATTCGATCGAATCCGATGCACGCATGGACGCCAAGAAAAAGCGCAAATGGGTCGATTTCCTGGTGATTGCCCGCAAGGACTTTTACAATCGCTGGGTGAAGGAAGATGTGCACAAAGCGCTGTTCGTCTCCTTTGAACAAGAAGCGCAGGATCTCCTCAACAAGTATCTCGATGAAGTCGAAGCCTCCCTCGACAATCGTACGATTAAAGATCCGATCACCAACGAAGAGCGCAAGCCGGACGAACGCTTCCTCCGCTCGGTCGAAGAAAAGATCAGCATCTCCGATTCCGGCAAGCAATCCTTCCGCCAAGAAGTCGTGCGCAAAGCCATGGGCGCGTTTAAGCGCGGCGAGAAATTCAGCCTCGACAGCCACGGCCAATTGCACGATGCGGTCGAGCAATATTTGTTCGAGCAGCGGCGCGACGTTCTGCGTTTGGTCAGTTCCTCCACGCGCCCCGACGAAGAAGCGAAGCAGAAAATCTCCGTGGTCGAAAAACGCCTAGTGGACGAATATGGCTACGACCAGCACGGCGCGCGGGAAGCGTTGAACTACGTCACGACCTTGTTGGCTCAGGAGTAGAACCGCGTGAGTCCGTATCGCAACATCGCCGCCGACTCGCCGTGGTATGACTTGTTCTCGCGCGGCGCGCGGGACTGGTTGCGCCATAACGAGAAAGTCCGCGACGCCGTTAAGCAAAGCCTGCCGGATCTGGTCAGCGGACCTGACGCGCTGACCAACACCCACGATCGCACGGTGGTCGTGCCGGTGAAATTATTGGAACACGCGCGCTTTCGTCTCGCCGACGCGGACGAGCAAACCGGCGTTGGGCAAGGCAAAGGCGAGCCCGGTGATGTGCTGCGCCCCGGCCAAGACCCGGGCGACGGCGACGAAGCGGGACAAGGCGGCAACGCCAAAAGTGAATTCCAATTTGCACTGGAATTCAAGATGGACGAAATCGTTGATTGGCTGTGGGAAGAACTTAAGTTACCGGACCTCAAGCCGAAACAAAGTCCCTCGATCAAAGACGAAGATTGGGTGCGCGAAGGCTGGGACAAGCACGGCCCGCGCGCCCGGCTGGACCGGCGCCGCACCATGAAGGAAGCGATCAAGCGCCGCGCCGTGCAGCCCGGCGCCGCGCCGTTCACCAACGATGATCTGCGCTTCCGTCAGATTACCCAACGGCCGAAGCCGTCGAATCATGCCGTCGTGATTTTCGCGGTGGATGTTTCCGGCAGCATGAACGAGACGCAACGCAAGCTGGCGAAAACGTTTTTCTTTTTCGCGCTGCAGGGCATACGGCGCGAGTACGCCTATGTGGAAACGGTGTTCCTCGCCCACACCGATGATGCGTGGGAATTCTCCGAGCAGGAATTTTTCAAGGCTAGCGGCAGCGGCGGCACGGTCGCCTCGTCGGTGTTCCGCTTGAGCCTCGACATTTTTCACGAGCGCTATGATGCCAGTCGCTACAACCGCTATTTGTTCTACGCCTCCGACGGCGAAAATTTTCGGGAGGACCACGCGCCCGCCACGGCCTTGCTGACGGAACTCGCGAAGGAACTCAACTACATCGGCTACGTGCAAACCGGCATGATGGGCCCCGGTGCGTCACAAACGGAATTGGCGAAAATCGCGGCGGACTTAAAACGCGATGGCCTGCCGGTGGGATTCGCGTTGCTGTCTCGGCACGAAGAGATTTGGAACGCCATCCGCACGTTTTTCCAAGAACAGGCAAACGCTGAGGCGGCCTGATGACGACGCTCAATTTCTACGCCGAGCGCATCGAAGCGCTGGCGCAAAAACTGGGCCTCGATTACTACTCGGTCGATTTCGAAATGGCGCCGCCCAGCTTCATGTTGGAGATTGCGTCCTACGGGTTGCCGGTGCGCATGCGCCACTGGTCCTTCGGTGTGCGTTACATACATCAATGGATTCGCCAGACCATGGGCCACTCGCATATTTTCGAAGTGATGTTTCCCGGCGATCCGTGCCACGCCTATTTGGTGAACACCAATACCATGGCAGAGAACGCGCTGGTTACGGCGCATGTGCTCGGTCACGCGGATTTCGCGAAGAACAATCAACTCTTCGCGCGCTTTCATGAGATGGCCGGCGGCCACATAGTCGAGCAAGCGGCGGCGCACGCGAATCGCATCGAACAAGCAATCGCGAAACACGGCGTCGAAAAAGTCGAAGCAGTGATGGACGCAGCGTTGGCACTCGAGCCCCACGTCGACACC
>JAYTGZ010000307.1:0-10456 GCA_043733025.1 Pseudomonadota bacterium
ACGCGCGGGTGACTTCCAGCGTTCCGCCCTCGATGACATAGAAAAAATAATCACGGTCGTGAGGATGGGCCTCGATTTGTTGACCCGGTTCGAGTGAGAATTCCCACACCTTCACCCGCTCGTTTTCAAATACCAGCTTGGTGCCGACGTCGATCATGTTTCCTCCGAATGCACTGTACGTGAAGGTCCCGATTATAAGAGTTCGAGCCCAGTAGAGCGGATCAAGGCGCAACGCGCCGGATCCACCGCGACGATGATCGGTGGGTGCGCCTCGCTTGATCCACCCTGCCCATTTATTCTAGATCGATCGGCCACAAAATCCCCGCCGTGAAGCCGCCATCCACGCGGATAATTTGCCCCGTGACGAATTTCGCCGCGTCCGAAGCGAGGAAGATCGCGGCGCCGGCCAACTCCTCCACGTCGCCGAGTTTACGCAGCGGCGTGTTGGCGATTGCCCATTCCCGCATCGTCGGCATCGACCACAATTGCTTGCTCAGCGCCGTTGGGAAAAATCCCGGCGCGATCGCGTTGACGCGCACGCCGTGTTCGCCCCATTCCGTCGCCATGCCGCGCGTCATCATGCTCACGCCGGCCTTGCTCATGGCGTAAGGCGTCACACCTTTGAGCGGCGCGTAGGTGTTGAGGGAATCGATGTTGATGATGTTGCCGCGCCGGCGCGCGATCATGTGTTTGCCGACAAGTTGTGAAAGCAAAAACATCCCACGCAAATTGGTATCGATGATTTCATCGTAGAGTTCGGCGCTGTAATTCTCGACCTTCATGCGCTTATTCATGCCCGCGACATTCAGCAACGTATCGATGCGGCCAAACTCCGCAAGCACCTTTTCCGCCGTATCCTTGATGGATTTCTCGTTGGTGACATCGCAGACGAGCGATCGCACCGGCTTCGCGCCGACGGAAATTTCTTTCGCCGTTTGTTCTATCGTGTTCGCCTCGCGGCCGGTGATGATGACTTGCGCGCCACGCTCGGTGAAGCCTTTCGCCAACGCCTGACCAATGCCGCGGCTCGCGCCCGAAAGCAACACTACCTGATCAGCGACGGAAAATAGTGCGTCTTGTTTCACGGAACCCTCCTCCAAAGTTTAAGGAATGCGGACATATTATTGAGGAATCCATAACCGGCTGGCACTTTTTTGTCATGCCCCACGAAAAGCCTGTTCCCGATCGGGCCGAGCCCGGGCTCTTCGTGGGAATGACGATCTGGTTTTTTGCATCCCATAGAGTTAGGTGAAGATCGATACTTCGTCCACGGCCTGTTTTGTAATGTGCATGCCCGAAATGGCAAGCGTGGCGCGGCGTTCGGACACGCCTATGCCAGGAACAAGGCGTGGAGCGGCTTCTGGCGATGCGACGGAACCCCTCGTCCTGCGCGCGGGAGAAGACGCTGCCGCCGGTGCGAATAGGGGATTAGGGCGAGCCGCTATTTTAACCTAGCGATTGTCTCCTTCACCCACACCAAGTCGCCTCTCCAAATTGCGTTACTCGGATCCAACTTCGCCAGCCGCTCGCTAATGGCGAGACCTTTTTGCAAAAACTCCAGCGCCTTGGCACGCTGGGTCTGTTTCGCCATCGCATCGCCAATTTTCATATAGCACACCGACAAATCGCGCTGCCAGCCGCTGTTGCTCGGATCGGCCTGGGCCAGGCGTTTGCGAATCGCTAAGCTTCTGTCATAGGCCTCGCGCGCGGCATCGAGCTTGCCGGCGGCCACTTCCATATCGCCGAGTTTGTTGTAGCTCACCGCCAAATCGCGCTGCCAGCCGCTGTTGCTCGGATCGGCCTGGGCCAGGCGTTTGGCAATCGCTAAGCTTCTCTCATAGGCCTCGCGCGCGGCATCGAGCTTGCCGGTGGCCACTTCCACATTGCCGAGTTTGTCGTAGCTCACCGACAAATCGCGCTGCCAGGCCAAGGTCATTAGCTTGTCATCTTGCGCTGATTGAAGCCAAGTGCTGTCGACGGCATTGGCGGTCCTCACCAGATCCAGACGGCCCAATGCGCGAAGCGTGTCATCTCCGTCGTAACGAAGTTTTTCGGCGAGTGCTTCGAGGGATTCGGCGTTGTGGTCGGCGCGCAGCAGCGCGCTCGCATGCGCGAGGGATTGACTAAGTGGCGCAAAGTTGCCGGTAATCTTCGCGACGGCTACCGCTTGATCGAACGCCGCCATCGCCCAACTACCTAGCGGTGTGAGAAGTGTATCATCTGTTTCGGCGTAGGCGAATTGATGAGCAAGCGCGTGGGTAAATTCCCAGCGTTCGTCGTCTTCGGTGCCGACCCGCAATAACCCGTATCGCACCAATTGCTTCAGCGCTTCGCGAGCTTCTACTTCACTGGCATTTGGCAACACCGCGCGTGCAACAGCGAGCGGGAATGCTTGCTGCGCGAGTAACCCTGCCGCCGCCAGCATTCGGCGCGCCTCGGGCGTGAGGCGAGATACGCTGCGCTGGAAAAGCCAGTGGAGTGTGTGTTTTTGGTATCCCGGCTCGTGGATTGCGGGTAGGGACGCAGTGTTCAACGCCTCTACGAAAATCTTAGGCGATTCGTCGCCGGCGTTAAGTTGGCTTCCCGCCCAGGTGAGCGCCAGCGGATGACCGCCGAAACGCCGATAGATCGTGGCGATGATCGATTCATCCGGCTTCTTATCCCAGATTTCCCGCAGCAACGCGAACGCTTCGTCCTGCTTTAGTTCCGCTTCAACGTCGAATGGTTTCGCCGTACTCACTTGCGCTTTATTTCGGGTCAAGACCAGGCGCACGATCTCGGGCGAAAGCACGCTAAGCAATTCTTGCAACTGTGTCCCGTCCCCCGCTTCTTCCGCGCCTTCGACGATCACCAGCGCGCGCCGCCCACGGCAGGCTTGAGTCGCACGATCGCGTGCTGGAATGGTGGTTGGAACGCTATCTTCAAAGGAATTGGCGAGGTGATGCCAAGCGGGATCAGGCGAGGCAAACTTGAGGCGGTACAGATCCAGCAACACCACGCCGTCGGGGAATGGGCTTGCGGCAAGATTGCTAGGGCTGTTACCCATGACTTGAAAAATCGCCTCGGCGGCAAGGGCCGTTTTGCCCATGCCCGCCGGGCCCCAGATGTCGATATGCTCGCGGCGCTTGAGGCGATCAACGAGTTGCGAGAGCAGTGTAGCGCGGCCGAATAACTTGCCCGCTAGAGCGCGGTTGGGGAGTTGGAGTGGCGGTTGTTGCTTTCCAGAAATTGGCGGCGCGGCGTGACTTACTGGTGACTCCTGGGAAATCGCTGCTGGAACGCTCCGTGGAAGTTGGCGGATGAATTCAACCAGTCCGTCATGAACTTGCTCGTTACGTGATTTTGGTTTGCAAATACTGAAATGATCTTCGGGCAAACTAACTGCGACTTCGTTAGGCACATGGGGCTCCGCGCTGGTTGGATCGACAACCATCACCCGAGGCCCGTCGAAGAGGCCAAACCATCGTTTGCCCAAAACGACACCACGAGACTCGCGATATGTCCTTACTTGGAATTGCAATCGTTTGTGTTGTGCAAGGAATTGCTGGTGCAAACTGCGAAGATGGGCATTATGCGCAGATAGATCCCCCACTTGATCGTTTGTGCGAAGAAGTACCTTTACCGCGCGGGCAAGGTTGGCGAGGTGCGAACCACTGTGGGGAGTGGCTAAAAATACCACCCCACGCACTCGCTCGATCAACGTTTGATGACGCGCGACACCTTGAGTCATGCCCTGAACGATCGCGGTTTTAATGACCAGACCGCCCAAACTGTGTCCGATTAGTACAAGCGGCTGACCCTTTAGTTCTGGTTTTGAGGCAAGTCGATCAATTAGGGTATTACCTTGATCGGGCAACGGCATGGCGCTTTCCCGCCATGCGGATAAACCGGCATCGTAGCTAACGGTCCAGGTCGCACAGCCGGTATCTTCGGCAAGCCACGTGGGCCACAAGGTTTCCTTGTTTTTTGGATCGTGCATCCATGTGTGATGATCATGGCCGCCGAGGCCATGCACGAAAACTAATGCGAGCGATTCATTATTTTTCGCGCCGATGATAGGGGTAAGCGTCGCCATCTTCTATGGAGTACTAGAAAAAAAGTTGACACCAATGTCGATGCTCACAAACCGCCGCCCAAGGGCTCGCTACCATGTTGACATTTAGTCTGAATTCGGCAGAGATGTAAATAGGCCGAAAGTTATAATGTTCCCTTAGTCGGAGGAAAAATGACCACGCTCGAAAAAAATATTCGCCCGCGCCGCAGTTTGTTATTCGTCCCGGCCTTGCGCCCCGACCGTTTTGTCAAAGCGCTGGATGCTGGCGCGGACATCGTGTGCGTCGACTTGGAAGACGCGACGCCGCGGGACCGCAAGGACGAAGGGCGTGCGTTGGCGTTGCCGCTGTTCAAGAACATGACCCATCCGCACGTGGAATGGATGGTGCGCATCAACGGTTTGTCGACGCCCGATGGCCTGAAGGATTTGACGGCGATTATCGACAGCGATGCGCCGCCGCCGGCGATCATGGTGCCGAAGGTGCGCTCGGCGGAGGAGGTGCGGTTGCTGGATCAACTCTTGCTCGGTCGAGCCAGCGCGATTCGTTATTGCATCATCATCGAGACCAATGAGGGTTTGGAGCGGGTGATGGACATCGCGCGCGCGAGTCCGCGCATCGATTCGATGATTGTGGGTGGCGTGGACCTGTCCGCCGATTTACGCTGCGCGAAGGAGTGGGAGCCGCTGCTTTACGCGCGCTCGCGCATCGTGCATGCGGCGGCGAGTGCGGGTATCGATCTACTCGATGTGCCGTTCTTGAATTTGGACGACGAGCCCGGTTTGCGCGAGGAGGCGCAGCGTTGCGCCAAGCTGGGCTGTACCGGCAAGGCATCGATTCATCCGAAGCAGATCGCGATCATCAACGACGCGTTTTCGCCGAGCGCCGCGGTGATTGAGAAGGCGAAGAAAGTCTGCGCGGCGTTTGAGAATGAGAAGTCCGGGTTGGTGGTGATTGATGGCGAGTTGATCGAGTTGCCGGTGGTGCGGTCTTCCTATCGGATTTTGGCAATTGCCGAGAGGTTGGCGAGCCGATAGTTGATTCGGTAGGTTACGGCCCGCGGCCTAACCCACCCTACATTTATATGTTGCCAGAAGCCGCATGGCCCGAGGTGGCCCTAGGCCAGCCCCCCAGCCCCTCCAGCATGGCTCGGGGCCAGGCATGTCTGGAGAGCCGCGCTGGTACGGGGTAGCCCTAGGCTAGCCCCTGGCCTTGGGCCATTGCCTTTCCGGCGGGCGTGCTTAACGCCGGAACAACACTCGCGGACCGTAGACGATCAGCGCCGTGAGGCTGACGAGCAGAAGCAAGGGGTAAATGAACACCAAGTCTATGCGAGCGTCGCAGTCGCCGCGGCACAAGACGCGGGCGTACATCAGCCACTCGTACATGCCATAGACTAGCCAGAGAATTGCAATGGCGGTGGCGAAACGCGCCCGTGCCGCGATGCCAATATAAAAAAACAATGCAACGGGAATAAGAACGAGCCAGGGATAGCCCGCGAATATACCCATCCATCTAAAGAGTCCCATGTTGTATTCCTATTTCCGCCCCCTCACCGCTCCCGCGAGGCGAGAGGGGACGAACATTCGCCCGAATGGTTTTCCTGCTCATCTGACCTCGTTCGCCCGCTGCAAGGTACGTTCAATTTCCCGTCGCGGGGCAGTTGTGATCTCTCGTATCATTTCCACATCCGAGGATCGAAGCGGAATGCCCGTGCTGCCGCAATGCGTAGTTTATTTGCATGCGGATGCATGGGATTGAGGATCAAGTTCGTCTCCGTTGGAATAATCGCCGAGGGGACTTCCAGCAGCGCCGATGTCCCCGCCCGCAACCAGCGATCGCCAACGAGCATCGACGCGCTGGTTGGTGGCTCGTTGCGCCAGCCCTTTGGCTTCACTCCGAGTCGGGCAATGGGTAACGCCGCGGGGATCTCGACTTCAAAGTAAACGTAGTCCAGTCGCGCAACATCGTCGGCGAGATGAACGAATGTCTCGATGCCGGCCAACGACAGGGTAGCGGAAAGATAAGCGGCTCGCTGCCCTGGGCTATTCCAACGTCCGCCGGCAAGCCGCGAAATCACCCCGCTTACGTCATCGTGCAGGCGGTTTGGTCCAACGTGTTGGCTGTTGAACAAAGCCAACGACACTGGATTCCCGCTGAAGCCTGCCCTCGAATGTTTTAGTCGGGGGCGGGAATGACAAATCGTTAGCGCATCCGTTCCAAGGCAATCGCCGTGGCCTCGCCGCCGCCAATACAGAGGGATGCCACACCGCGTTTCAAGTCGTACTTTTCCAGCGCAGCGAGTAAGGTCACCATGATCCGCGCGCCGGATGCGCCGATGGGATGACCCAATGCGCACGCGCCGCCGTGGACGTTGACTTTATCGTGCGGCAAACCGAGATCGCGCATGGCAGCCATGGTGACGACGGCAAACGCTTCGTTGATTTCGAATAAATCGACTTCCTCCGCTGACCAGTTGGTCTTGTCGAACAACTTTTTCATCGCCTTGACCGGCGCAGTGGTGAACCAGTTGGGCTCCTGAGCATGAGTGGTGTGCGCGATGATGCGGGCGAGCGGCGTCACACCGCGCTTCTCGGCATCGGAGAGCCGCATCAACACCAACGCCGCGGCGCCGTCGGAAATGGAACTGGAGTTCGCCGCTGTCACCGTGCCATCCTTGCGGAACGCGGGTTTGAGCGTCGCTATCTTGTCGGCCTTGGCGGCGAGCGGCTGCTCGTCCTGCGTAATCGCCGTGTCTTGTTTACCGACTCTCGCCGTTAGGCTTGCGATTTCATTCGCGAAGCTGCCGTCGTGTGTGGCTTTAAGCGCACGGGTCAACGATGCGATGGCGAATTCGTCTTGCGCCGCACGCGTGAATTCATATTTTCGCGCGCAGTCTTCGGCGAAGGTGCCCATCAAGCGGCCTTTGTCGTAAGCGTCTTCCAGTCCGTCGAGGAACATATGGTCGATCGCTTGGGCGTGGCCCAAACGCATTCCGCCGCGCGCTTTCGGCAACAGATACGGCGCGTTGGTCATGCTCTCCATGCCGCCCGCAACCATGACATCGTTGCTACCAGCGATGATGAGATCGTGGGCGAGCATCGCGGCTTTCATTCCGGAGCCGCACATCTTGCTGATAGTCGTACAACCGGTCGATAGCGGGAGACCCGCGCCGATACTGGCTTGGCGGGCAGGCGCCTGGCCGACGCCCGCCATTAAACAGTTCCCCATGATCACCTCTTGCACGTCACTGGAGCTAAGGCCCGCGCGCTCGACTGCCGCGCGTATCGCGGCGGCGCCCAGTTCCGGCGCGGTGACGTTTTGGAATACGCCTTGAAAGCCGCCCATGGCGGTACGTGCGGCGCCGACGATAACGATGGAATCTTGCATGTGAACTCCTGGTTAATGTGACTTGTCCCGAAGGCGATCGAGAACGATAAATTGATGGGAATACTCGTTTAGTTCGTTGGCCGGAAATGCTTCCCGCGAAATTTCTATCCAATCCCGGCGGTTAAACGGCGGGAAATGGGCGTCGCCATCCACGTCCGCCTCGACTTCCGTGAGGTAGAGTCGCTCGACGCGGTCCAGCACTTGACGATAAAGCTCCGCACCGCCGATGAAGAAAATCTCCGCGTCGTCACCACAGGCGTTGATCGCCGCATCGACCGAAGCGACCACGCTGGCGCCTTCGATTCGATACCGTGGATTGCGCGACACGATCACCGTCTTGCGTCCGGGCAGCAGGCGTCCGATGGACTCAAAGGTCTTACGTCCCATGACGATGTGATGGCCCATTGTCAGGGCGCGAAAACGTTTCAAGTCGATGGATAAACGCCACGGGAGCTTGTTGTCTTTGCCGATGACGTAGTTGCGGGCCATGGCGACGATGAGGGAAAGTTTCTGTTCGTTCAAATCAAATATTGCCGAGATTATTTCACAAGCGTCATGGTTTTACCGCTGTCATTCCCGCGAAAGCGGGAATCCATTGTGAGTTTCTCGTTGCTACTGCACTATGGATTCCCGCTTTCGCGGGAATGACACAATCTATAATTTTCGCCCTAAGCTCTTGCTTCGACCTTTTCTATTTCAGCAAGCGTCGAATAAAACACCGGGCTGCCGCCCATGTCCGCGACTCGAGAGCTAATCAGCGCGTTTACATTCAAGCCGCCCGGCGTGTTGGATCCCTTGATCTGCTTCGGCGCGCCGAGCACGCCGGGTTTGAGTCCCGGCACGACACGCGCGAAACCAAAAGTCTCGCCGCGGTCATTGTAGAGCCGGCAGAAATCATCGTTCGCGATGCCGCGTTGTTGCGCGTCCTCGATGCTCAGTTCAAAGGTTGGCCGCGCGGTCATCTCATTCATGCGTGGCACCTGCTGAAACGACGAGCCGATGAAATAATGGGTCGCGGCGCTGATGACTTGCAACGGATATTTTTTCATGGATTGTGCGTTACCCAAGCCTTCCGATTCCGGCACGTAGGCCGGCAGCGGATCCATTCCCTGTGTCGCTAACGTCTCGGAATAAATCTCGATTTTTCCCGAAGGCGTCGGCCACTTACCACTGTTGATGCCCATGCGGCGCGGCGATTTCAAATTGGCCGGCGCCCAGCCGTCGCGTTGCAGGCGTTCGAACGTCACGCCTTCGAATAGTGAATTCCGTTCCGGGTCGATGATCTCGCGGATCATATCTTCGTCGCTTTGTTCGAAGCACGGCTCGGTGTAGCCCATGGCCTTTGCCATGCGCCGGAACAATTCTTGATTGTCCAGGCTCTCGCCGACTAGTGGGATCGCGGGCTGTGATAAACCAAAATTGAATTGACCGTACGGCGCGTGTAGATCCATGTGCTCGAGTTGCGTGTCGGCGGGCAACACGATGTCGGCGAAAAGGCAGGAATCGGTGAAGAACGGATCGTGCACGACGGTGAACAAATCTTCCCGCGCCATGCCCTTCCGCGCCGATTGCGTATCGGGCACGCAGTTGGCGGGATCTGAATTCCAGATGAACAGTGCCTTGATCGGCGGGCTCAGCGTAGGATCATTCAGTGCGGCGCCGATCTGAATCATGTTGATGGTGCGCGGATTGCGCCCTGCCAACAGATCGGGCCGTTGCAACTTGTTGAAATCGATGCCGCGCATTTCGGGCCCGGTGCTAATGCAACAGCCCATGCCTTCGTATCCCCACGCACCGGTGATCGCGGGCAGAATTCGTATGGCGCGGATGGTCATGCCGCCGTTGTCATGACGCTGAATACCCCAATTCAAACGAATGAAGGTTTTCTTGCTGCTGCCATACAGGAGCGCCAGGCGTTCGATATCGCCGGTAGGTATGCCGGTAATAGCCGCGACTTTTTCGAGCGGATAGCCGGGTAGTTTTTGTTTGAGCAGTTGCTCCCAGCCGACGGTGTTTTTGCGCAGGAACGCCTCGTCATGCATGCCGCGATCGACGATGATTTTCATCATGCCCAGCGCCAGCGCCGCGTCGGTGCCCGGTTTCGGTTGGATGTGCCAATCGGCGAACTGGGTCGTGCGCGTGACGCGCGGATCGATGGCGATGATCGTCGCGCCGTTTTCCCGCGCCTGATTGAGGAATGGCATCATGTGGACGCCGGTGCTGACCAAATTCGTCGCCCACAGGATCACAACTTTTGCGTTGACCACATCTTCCGGATTCGCCTCGTCGGCGTTGCCCGTGGTGGCGAGCCGTGCGGCGCTGCCGGCGGCGGTGCAGATCGTGCGCAGCAAGCGCGCGGCGCCCATTTTGTGCCAGAACCGCTCGCTCATGCCGGCAAACCCGAGCACGCCCAACGTACCGGAATAGGAGTAGGGCTGAATCGCTTCCGCGCCATACTCGGCGATGATGGTTTTGAAGCGCTGCGTGATGGTCGCGAGTGCGTGCTCCCAAGTGATCCGTTCGAATGTCGCGCCGGGCCCTTTTGGCCCTAAGCGCCGGTGCGGATACAGTACGCGCTGATCGTTGTAGACGTAATCTAGGTAGTGATTCACCTTGCCGCAGAGATAGCCCTTGGTATAGGGATGCGACGGATCGCCTTCGACCTTGATGGCTTTATTCGATGCCCTTTCCACGGTCACCAACAGCGAACAGGCGTCGGGGCAATCGTGCGGGCAGGAAATATGGACGACTTTCGTTTTCGCGTCGGCGCGTGGTTTGAGGACGGCAACCATAAGTAAGACCTTTCAAGCTCAGTGAAATACGCTAATCGTGATTTTCCTCCTTTCAATGAATCCTGTCGATTCGAAGCCTTGTTCAATATGGTGTGAGTCCAATACTTTTAGGTTAGCCGTTCTGGCTGAGCAAGTTATTCACCCGTAGGTTGAAAGGCGGAATTGAAAAACAGGGCAGCGCTGTTACTGTGGGTGGTGTTGCTATCGGACAAAGACCGGCTA
>JAYTGZ010000308.1:0-7572 GCA_043733025.1 Pseudomonadota bacterium
AAACTCCGCCCAATCGTTCAGCCATAGCCATTCCATCGCGAGCAGCGGTGAGCGAGCATAAAGACTCACGGGCCACCAAACGAGCCAGGGCAACGCCGCGAGTACGCCGATACCCAGCGCCTGCGCAACGGGCCTGGTGCGCCAAACGCGGAACAGCAAAAACGGCATCGCCGCCATGGCCAAGGCTAGTACGGCCGCGCCGGATCCCTTCGCCAAGAAGGCGATTCCGATGCCGGCGCCAAAACATAAGCCGGCGACGATGACTTGACCGGGCAGCCATGCGAGGCCATAGGTCACTAAGGCGGCGGCGGCCAACATCGCCGTGTCCGCCGACAGCATATGCGCCGTGACGAGCAGCCCGAAGGAACCGATGAAAATCAGCGCGGTGACTCGCCCAAAACGGGGGCCAAACAGCTTTGCCCCAGCGAGCGTCACCAGCAGAATGGCAAGCGCCATATAAAAGCCGCTCGCCAAACGCGCCGCGTCATGTAACGGCAGCAGCGGAGAAAACACTTTCGCAAAAAAAGCCGCGGTCCAATAATAGAGCGGTGGCCTTACCAGATAAGGTTCGCCCGCCAGCATGGGAACCAGCCAATCGCCGCTCTTGATCATGCTATAGACCACGCCCATGGTGTGGGCCTCGTGGGGCTTCCACGGGTCGTGCCCGACCAAACCCGGTAGCAGCCAGCACAACACCACCAATAGAAATAGCGCGGTCTTGACGGGCGTGGCGGTGCCGTCAAACTCTAGAGCAAAGTTAATGGCCTTCGGTTTGTTAGCCGCCAAGTCGGTCAATTGCGTTCCCTGCTAAAATTCCACTGGTTCTAGTGTCGAGCAACTTGATCAGTTCCCCGCTCGAATATATACCGTTGATCAAGTGCAACTGCTGCTCGGCACCGCGGCACAACTGCGGCATGGTGGTCTTGGCAAGTTGTGCGCAAGCCGTACCGGACTGTGCGGTGATGGTTCGAATCCCAAATGGGTTCGCTTGCGCCCGTTCGGCGTCCGTCAGTGCGTGAAAACTCTTGATCGATTCCTCGAAACTCGCGCTATTCGCAAGACCGAACAGCGCCAGCAAAGCGACGGCCATCACGCCGAGGCGATGAGCAATGGATTTTCTGGTTTTCATTAGTATCTCCTCCTAGTCCAGAAAGCAAAAGGGCAGCCGAAGCTGCCCTTTAGTGTACCAATAAGCACTTATTTGAGCGCGTATTTCTGACGGAATTTCTCGACCCGGCCGGCGGTATCGACGATCTTCTGTTTGCCCGTGTAGAACGGATGACACATGGAGCAAACCTCCACGTGTAAATCCTTAGTCATGGTGGAACTGGTCTTGAAGGTGTTGCCGCAACTGCAAGTCACGCTAATTTCTTTATAGTCGGGATGGATACCGGTTTTCATATCTGGTCCTATTGAATAAACGCTACGGCGATTGTGGTCGTAACTAAGCCTGGCATTATCGCTCAGAAAGACGGTTTGCTCAAGCCGCGTTTATTGTAGGGCGGAAAAGCGCAGCGCCTTCCGCCGTATGGGGCGTTCGTTACGCCGCTACCAATTTTAATTCTCACATACGGCGGAAGGCGCTGCGCTTTTCCGCCCTACGAACCCAACGAGTTCGGGGCACCGCCGGGGCCGCATGGATACGGGGGGGGGGCTGGCCTAGGGCCACCTTGGGCCATTGCCTCTGGCCGTAGGCCACCCCGCCAGGCCATGCCATGCCAGGAGCCAAGCTGGACGCGGCTCACAGCCTACTCAGCGTAAGCGTACGGGCCGTCGTAATGGCCGGTGTAGAGCGTATGGGTCGCCAGCGACTTGCCGTTCCACAGATGAAGCATCAGTCCCGCCGGCTCCATGATGAAGGCCGCGGGGGCATCGGCTGCGATATCAAAATCGATCTGGTGCGCGGCGCTCGGACAGGTGAGCGCGAGCGTGCCAGCGAATTTCGTCTGGATCGCACGATGCACATGGCCGCAAACGATACGTTCCACTTGCGGGTTGCGTTCGATGATCTTGGCGAATTCACCTGGGTTTGCCAAACCCACGCTGTCCATGTGGGCAATTCCCGTCGCGAACGGCGGATGATGCATGAAGATCAAGGTCGGTTTATTCGGCGCATGTTGCAGGCTCGCGTCTAACCACGCTAGACGCTCCAAACATAACTCCCCGCCCGTCTCGTTGGGAATCACCGTATCCAGTGCGATTAGCCGCACCGGAAAATCCTCGATCGCGTAGTGAAGAAATCCTTGCTTGGGAAGATAGGCATGATCGGCAAATTCACGCCGCAATCCTTCGCGATCATCGTGGTTACCCGGTATCACGTAAACGGGCATGGTGAGCGGCGCAATGATGCCGCGAAGCAATTGGTATTCCGCCGCGGCGCCACTGTCCACCAGGTCACCGGTGATCAACACCACGTCCGGATTCGGCTGCATGGCGCGCAGTTTTGCCACGGCTTGTTCCAGGTAGGCGGCCGTCTCCACACGCCCTTGCAATGGCTTGCCCCGGAGCGTGACGTGGAGGTCGGTAATTTGCGCGATGAGCATGGCACAATTTTACGCTCGCGCAGGCGTACAATCCATTTATCGATCGAACATCTAACAAACGTGACTGACCCGACGCAAAAACCCATCAAAGGCCGTGGCGCGCTGAGTCGGCCCGGCGTTCGCTTTGATGCCTGGTCTCGTGAGGCCGATGGTGATCATCTCGACTATGCGTTGAAAAACGAGGAACCGCCGCCGTTGCGAACGGAGGTTCGCGTCGATCCGGCGCGCACCATCATCAGTTACAACGAATCGCCGGACATCCCCTTCGACCGCTCCATTAATCCCTACAAAGGATGCGAACACGGTTGTATTTATTGTTACGCGCGGCCCACCCACGCCTACCTCGGACTCTCGCCCGGATTGGATTTCGAGACCAAGCTATTCTACAAAGACAATGCGGCGGAACTGCTCGCCAAAGAGCTAACCAAACCGAGTTATCGGCCGCAAGTCATCGCCCTCGGCGCCAACACGGATCCCTATCAGCCGATCGAAAAGAAACTCGGCGTGACGCGGTCGATCTTGGAGGTATTAAACGAATTCCATCACCCGGTTTCCGTCGTCACCAAGTCCGCGCTGGTCGAGCGGGACATCGATATTTTGGGCGCGATGGCAAAGCGCAATTTGGCGCGCGTGTATATGTCGATCGCCACGCTCGACCACGACATTTCCCGCCATCTCGAACCCCGCACCAGTGCGCCGGCGCGGCGTATGGAAGCAGTTCGCACCTTGAGTGCGGCGGGTATTCCGACCGGCGTCATCGTCGCACCCGTCATCCCCGCGCTGACCGATAAGGATATCGAAGCCGTTCTCGACGCGGCCAAAGACAGCGGCGCGGAGTCGGCGGCCTATATACTCGTTCGCCTTCCCTTTGAAGTGAAAACGTTATTTGCCGAATGGCTGAAACAACATTTCCCGCAACGCGCCGGCCACGTGATGAGCGTCATCCGGCAAATGCGCGGCGGCAAGGACAACGACCCGAACTTCGGCAGCCGCATGCGCGGCGAAGGCGAGTTCGCCAACCTTTTGAATAAGCGTTTCGATATCGCCTGCCGGCGGCTCGGTCTCGATCGCGAGCGGCCGCCCCTAGACCATAGTCAATTCAAGATACCCGCCGGCGCGACAGCGCAGTTGTCGCTTTTCTGAGCTTATTGCGATTTCGCCGCAATCCTTGCGGTCGCTACGGCTCAAAACCTCATGACTATTGAAAGCGCCTTAGCGGGCCTGTTTTTTTCAAGCTTACTCGCCGGCTCCGTGTTGCCCGGTGGATCGGAAGTTGTGCTATTCGTCGTCCTTAAATTTGACGCCGCGCTGTTCTGGCCAGCGATCGGAACAGCGACGATCGGCAACACCTTGGGTGGACTGACCTCGTATGCAATCGGCCGCTTTCTACCCGAGGGTAAATCGCTGCCGGTACAAACACTGCTGCAACGGGTCAAACGCTTCGGCAGTCCCATCCTACTGCTTGCCTGGACACCGTGGATCGGCGATCCGCTGTGCGTCGCTGC
Organism: Pseudomonadota bacterium; assembly: GCA_043733025.1. Taxonomy (GTDB): domain Bacteria; phylum Pseudomonadota; class Gammaproteobacteria; order Burkholderiales; family JALYOK01; genus JALYOK01. The sequence goes on from JAYTGZ010000308.1 coordinate 4,049, forward strand.
TGGTTGGCTCAGGCTCAATGTGTGGCAATGCATCGTCTTTATGGCCGTTGGAAAGTTTGCACGTTATTGGCTCATCGCCGTGGCCGCGCGATGACCTCTCAAATGAGCGAGTTTGCATGCCAGAAACCGCGCCCAGCCTTGCTCTTAGCATGGCATTGCCTGACAGGCAAACTGGGTGCGGCCCTTGGCCTGATATCATTTCAAGCCGCTTTTAGCCCCCACTGTTCATTTAAGACTCGTTCGCCCTGAGCCCGGCACTTGATAGGGGGAAAGCAATCTCGCTGTCGCCGGTTACGCGATTTCCTCCAACACGCCGTCGCCGAAAATCAATCCACAGTGCAGCGCTTTATCCGGATAAACGTTCTCCAAAGCTTGGCGGTAACCCAGCAATTGCATTCGATACTCAGCCATGTATGCGGATGCGCGAACCGCCTTGCTCGCCGCGCTTTTGTAATCCAACACCCAGACGCTGTCGTCGAACTCGACGATCCGATCCAGGCGCAGTAATTCGCCGTCGCCATTGATGACACTCACTTCACTGTGTGCGGTGCGATAGAAACGAGCGTCGAAAAATCGCTCAAGCTGGGGCGCGCGCAAGATAGCGCGCGCATGATTCAACAACGCATCGCGCGTCGCGGCATCCTCGTTCCACAGCAACTCCTTAATCGTCATCTCAGCGACCACGCCATCGCGCGCCGCTTCCAGCAGGGCGTGGAGCTTGATGCCGTAATCGCGATTCTGGTCAGACACCGATAGCTTCCGCTCGCCATGGGGTATTGGCCTTGTGTACCAATCTGGAGCTTCGATTGGATGGCCAACCGGCCTCGCGTCCGCGACCCTGGCCTTCGCAAAAGATGGCGGCACTGCAACCAGTAGTTCGCTTGGCGGCAACACGCTCGACAGCGCCTCGTACCAACTGCCCGCGACGGAACCCACTTGGTTGCCGCTTACGATCAGGTATTGCTTCGCCCGTGTCATGGCGACGTAAAGAAGATTCGCATCCTCTTGCTCGCGTATGCCTGCCTCCTCGGCAACGTACGGCTCGCGCGCCGCGCCGCGCTCTTTTTTCGTGGTGAGAAAACTGAAATGCCGTGGCCGCTCCGCGCCCGTGGGCCACGTCACCAGCACATCATAGGGATCGCCGAGCTTTCGTCTGTACGTAGCGTCGATTATCCAGACGATGGGTGCTTCCAGCCCCTTCGCGCCGTGAACGGTGAGGATGCGCACCGCGTTGCCGGCCTCGGCCAGCGTGCCCTCGTCCGGCGCTTCCACATCGGGGGCGCGCTGCAAGGCTTTCAAGTCGGCGAGGAAACGACCCAGGCTCGGATAGCGTCCGCTGTCTAGCGTGAGGCTGAGTTCCATGAACGCAATGAGATTCGCCTGAACGGATCGAGCCATGGCTTTTGGCACGGCGCGGCCGTAGCGTTGCTCCAGGTCGGATTCGAAGAAGATGCGATCGAGCAGATCATGCACCGGTAAGTGCGGCGCCTGTTGCAGCCAGCGCGCGAGGCAGGCGTGGGCGCGCATGAGCGCTGGCGAAGCGGAAGTTGCGACGACGTTCAGCCGCTGCCACCAAGCGTCGCCCGGCGTCTGAGCCAACGCAATCAGATCGTCATCGGAACATGCGAACAACGGGGCGCGTAGCGCGTGCACCAGACTCAGGTTGTCACCGGGCCGCAGTAAGAATTGCACCAAGGCCATCAGGTCCTGCACTTCCAGACTATCCAGCAAGCCGCCCTGGCGCGCGCTGGCGTAGGGAATGCCTGCCGCGCGCAGCGCGATTTCGTAGCCGCGCAGTTGTTTGCGGCCACGGGTCAAGATCATGACGTCGCGATAGTCCGCCCGCCGTTGCGTGCCTTCGTCTCGAACCTGCCATGTGGCGACGATAGCTCGTATGCCGCGCGCCACATCGCCGGCCTCCAAAGCGCGCCGGACATCGGCCTCGCTCGATTGCGGTAGCGTGAGTAAATTGCGTAGCCCCTGTCCCGGCAAAGACGGCTGCGCGGCGCCATCAGCCGTTGGCGGCAGTGGCAGAAGATGTACCGCACCTTCAAGCTGATGGTCGAATGCTAGATGGGGGACAAACCCGCTTAACTGCCTCGTACTTGAGAAAACCGCGTTCACCGAATCCAGCACGCCGGGGCCACTGCGGCGCGACACATTCAGTTGCAGGACGCGAGCGCCATATTCGCGAGTTAGAAACTCCGTGGCATGCAGAAACAAGCGCGCGTCGGCGCGGCGGAAATGAAAGATCGATTGCTTCGGATCGCCGACCAAAAACACCGTTGGCCTAACACCCGCGTCGGACGAGGCTTGCAGCCACGCCTGCAAGGTCATCCACTGCAGCGGATTGGTATCCTGAAACTCGTCCAGCAAAATATGACGATAACGAGCATCAAGTTTGTATTGCATATACTCGGCGTGATCCGAATGCCGCAACAACGTATAGGCTGCGTATTCGACATCGGTGAAATCGAGCAGGCCGCGCTCCGCCTTCAATTGTTGATAGTGTTGCAGCAGACCGTGGCCCGCGGTAAACGCAGATCGATTCGTGCGCACCATGCGTTGTTCGGTCAGCGCGTGATGCGCGGCCAACATTTTCTCGCTTACGCGGGCAAGTGCCTCGGCTGCGCATTCGCCACACTTGGCGCAAAATTTTTGCAATGCATCGCGCAGCGTATCGTCCTTGGTGAAAATCAACGGCATCATAGCCGTCAATCTTTCCATCGGTATCTCGATAGCGCCCGCGAGGCCCATCGCAACAACCAGCTTTTGCTGGGTTTTTCCACCCGATTCCAGCGCGCCTACTAGGACCGTTAATGCGTTGTCGAACCCGGCATCGCGATAAAGCGCGGCGGCATAATCCATCCCGAGATCAACCTTGGTCTGTTGCCCGAGTTGCGCGACGGCGAATTCCACCGGCTCCGTCTGTCCGGCCGTGAAACTCCACCACTCGGCACGCTTGGCGAGAAAATTCGCCAGTAGCTTGCGGGTGTTGTGTAACCCTAAATCCCTGAACAGGTCATCCAATGCAGCTTGTTGCAAACTCGTTTCCGAACCGGCGAGGGACAGCGCGTAACGTTGCCAGGCCTCCTGTTCCAGAGCGTGAACTGCCTCCGTCAGACTAAAGCCTTTGGCGACGCCGGCTTGGAGCGGCGCACGCTGCACCAGATCCGCGAACCAGCCATGAAAGGTATTGATCTTGATTCCCGGTTGGGCCGCCAAGACTTTTTCAAATAAGCCACGCGCTTGAGCTAGCAATGCGTCGACGTCATGGATGCCACGCTCGCGCAGAAACTTCTTCACCCACTCATCGTCGGGGTGGGTCGCCAATTCTTGCAGCCACGCACTCAGCCGTTCCTGCATTTCCCGCGCGCCTTTGCGCGTGAATGTGATGGCGAGAATCTCGCTCGGCGCCACACCGGCCAACAACAGCCGCACGATGCGGGACACCAATAACCAGGTCTTGCCGGAACCGGCGCAGGCTTCGACCACGACACTTGAAGCGGGATCAAGCGCGGCCA
>JAYTGZ010000309.1:0-4088 GCA_043733025.1 Pseudomonadota bacterium
ATTTGGCGAGGTTCCTCGGTTTATCAACGTCCGTACCCTTCTGCAACGCGGCGTGATAAGCCAAGATTTGCACCGGAATAGAATGAACAATTGGCGAGAACACGCCGAAGTGTCTTGGCGTGCGGATGACGTGTACGCCTTCGCTTTCCGCGAAGTGGCTGTCGAGATCGGCGAAGACGAATAACTCGCCGCCGCGGGCGCGGACTTCTTGCATGTTGGATTTTACTTTTTCCAGCAGGGTGTCGTTGGGGGCGATGACGACGACGGGCATGTCCTTATCGACTAATGCGAGGGGGCCGTGTTTGAGTTCGCCGGCGGGGTAGGCTTCGGCGTGGATGTAGGAAATTTCTTTGAGTTTGAGCGCCCCTTCTAGGGCGATGGGGTAGTGGATGCCACGGCCCAGAAACAGAGTGTGATGTTTCGGCGCAAACATTTTTGCCCACTCGGCGATTTGTGGTTCCAGGTTGAGCGCGTGTTGCACGCTGCCCGGCAGGTGACGCAGGCTGACGAGATATTCGGCTTCTTTTTGCGGCGTGAGTAAGCCGCGAACTTTGGCGAGTGCGCCCGCTAATATGAATAGCGAGGCTAATTGCGTGGTGAAGGCTTTGGTCGACGCGACACCGATTTCCGCGCCGGCGCGGGTGAAGAACACGAGCTGAGAGGCGCGCGGAATGGCGCTCTCCGGCACATTGCAAATTGAAAGCGTAGCGGTTTGGCCCAGACTTTTCGCGTGTTTCAACGCTTCCATGGTGTCCAGCGTTTCGCCCGACTGGGAAATGGTGATGATGAGTTGGTTTGGGTTAGCGACGGATTCTCGGTATCGATATTCGCTGGCGATCTCTACGGAGACTGGAATTCTGGCGATGCTCTCGATCCAGTATTTCGCGGTGAGGCCTGCGTGGTAACTTGTGCCCGCCGCAAGAATGAGAATCCTGTCGACGTTGCGGAAGAGCGCTTCGGCTTCCACGCCGAATAGTGCCGGGTCGAAACCATCACTGATGACCGCTTCGATGGTGTCGGTCAGCGCGCGCGGTTGTTCGTGGATCTCTTTTTGCATGTAGTGGCTGTAGGGGCCAAGCTCCATGGAGGCGAGAGACACGTCGCTGACGCGCACGGGGCGCTCGACTTTGACGCCGGTTTTGTCGACGACCGTGACGCCGTCGCGACGCACTTCGGCAACGTCGCCATCGTCGAGATACATGACACGGCGCGTGGCGGACAATACGGCGGAGACGTCGGAGGCGATGAAGTTTTCGCCCTCGCCGAGGCCGATCAGCAGCGGACAGCCGAGGCGGGCGCAGGTCATCACGTCCGGCGTTTTCAGCGCGATGGCGCCGATAGCGAATGCGCCGACTAACTCTTTCACGGCGCGCTGGGTGGCGGTGAAGAGATTATTGCATTCGCTGTAGTGCTGATGAATGAGGTGGGCGATGACTTCCGTATCGGTTTGGGATTCGAACACGTAGCCGAGTTTTTTTAGATTAGCGCGATGCTCGTCGTGGTTTTCGATGATGCCGTTATGGACGACGGCGATCTGGCCACCGGATACGTGTGGGTGGGCGTTGAATTCCGTGACGCCGCCGTGGGTTGCCCAGCGCGTGTGGCCGATGCCGACGAAGCCGTGGAGATTCACCGCCGCGGCTTTCGCCTCCATTTCGGCGACGCGGCCGACGGAGCGCACGCGATTGATGCCGCCGTTCAACACGGCGACACCGGCAGAGTCGTAGCCGCGATATTCCAGGCGCCGTAAACCCTCGATCAACAACGGGACGACGTTACGATTTGCGACTGCACCGACGATTCCACACATGATTTACCTCGTTATTTCTTACTGGTTTTCACAGGCCGTTTCCAGCCCGGGATAGTGATTTGTTTGGCTCGCGAGACGGTCAATTCGCCGGCGGGTGCTTCTTTCGTCAAAGTCGTACCCGCACCTAGCGTGGCGCCTTTACGCACCGTGACGGGCGCGACTAGCTGCGTGTCGGAGCCGATGAATACATCGTCCTCGATAATGGTGCGATGTTTGTTGGCGCCATCATAGTTGCAAGTGATGGTGCCCGCGCCGATGTTGACGTTGCTGCCCACGGTGGCGTCCCCGATGTAGGCGAGGTGATTTGCTTTGGAGCCTTTGCCGAGTTCTGAATTTTTCAGTTCTACGAAATTACCGACGTGCGCACCGTCGGCAAGCTTGGCGCCGGGGCGCAGCCGAGCGTAGGGACCGACGCGGCAATCGGCGCCGACGATTGCGTCTTCCAACACGCTGTAGGGCGCGATCTGCGTGTCGGTCGCGATGGTGACGTTTTTCAACACGCAACCCGCGCTAACGCAAACATTGTCGCCGAGCGTCACGTTGCCTTCGAACACGCAGTTTATGTCAATGGATACGTCTTTGCCGCAGGTGAGCATTCCTCGGACATCGATGCGCGCCGGATCGGCGAGCGTGACGCCTTGCTCCAGGAGGGCGCGGGCGATGTTGGCTTGGTGGGTGCGTTCCAGTTCCGCGAGTTGCACTTTGCTGTTGATGCCGATTGTCTCCCATTCGCCGCTGGGATGAACAGCGGTGACGGGCAGATTTTCACTGACCGCCATGGCGATGATATCGGTCAGATAATACTCTTTCTGGGCGTTGTCGTTCTTCAACTGACTGAGCCAACGGGAAAGGTGATTGGTCGGCACAGCCATGATGCCCGTGTTTACTTCGCGAATAGTGTGTTGTTCCGAAGTCGCGTCTTTGTGTTCGACGATGCCCGTGATGTCGCCGTGGCTGTTGCGCACGATGCGGCCGTAGCCAGTGGGATCGGCGAGTTCGATGGTGAGCACGGCAAGTTTCCCCTGACTGGCGGTATCGGTGAGTCGCCGCAACGTGGAGGCTTGAGTCAACGGCACGTCGCCATAGAGAATGAGGGTCAGGCCACCCGGGTCGAGATGAGGAACGGTTTGCATCACCGCATGGCCGGTGCCGAGTTGCGGTTCTTGTTTCACCCACGTCGCCCCGCATTCAGGAAACGCGTTCGGCACCGCATCGCCGCCATGACCGTAGACCACGCACAGTTTGTTTGGGCCGAGCGCGTTGGCGCTGTCCATTACGTGTTGCAGCAGCGGTTTGCCCGCTAGTTTGTGCAGCACCTTGGGCAGATTGGAGTACATGCGTTTGCCCTGACCGGCGGCCAGGACCACGACATTTAACGCGCTCATTTATTGTTTGCCTAGATGGGTTTGCAACATCTCGATTCAGAAAATATAGACAAAAAAGGCCATTTTAACTATGGCCGCCTTTGTTGGAAGGTTGTTTATGGCGGAGCAATCTCGCGCTTTCAGGCATTCATAGTTGCGAGATCGGCGCGCGGCGCCTCAGGCTTCTCGCGATGACATTGCTAGTGCGTTTTACTGCGAAATCGATGGATTGCCTGGAGCTGCGCCATGGCTTCCGCCAGTTCGGACTGGGCCTTGGCTATTTCGAGTTTAGACGTTTTATTCTGCATCGCTTCTTCGGCCAATTTCTTGGCTTCAAGGGCTTTTGCCTCGTCCAAGTCATGGCCGCGGATGGCAGTATCGGCAAGAACCGTCACCACACCCGGCTGAACCTCAAGGATGCCGCCGGCGACGAAAATCATCTCCTCGGCGGCTTGACCGTTCACCTTAATTCGCACCGTACCAGGCTTGATGCGGGTAATGAGCGGCGTGTGGCGGGGATAAATGCCTAACTCGCCGACTTCTCCCGGCAAAACGACGAATTCCGCCTCGCCGGAAAAGATTTGTTCTTCTGCGCTCACTACGTCCACGTGGATGGTGTTAGCCATGGTTTATCCTGTTTAGGGTGAAAGGCGGGGTGACCTAGGGCCATGAAGAGCTTGTGTTTCCTCTCACTCTTGACCCTTCAAGTTTCACTGTAGTGTCTTAGACTTCTCAACCGCCTCTTCGATGCCGCCGACCATGTAGAACGCCTGCTCAGGAAGATGATCGTATTCGCCATCGACGATGCCTTTGAATCCCTTGATCGTGTCCTTGAGCGGCACGTATTTTCCTGGCGAACCGGTGAACACTTCCGCGACGTGGAACGGCTGGGACAGAAAACGTTGGATCTTACG
>JAYTGZ010000310.1:0-4056 GCA_043733025.1 Pseudomonadota bacterium
ATACCGCAATAAACTGATACGTTGATGCCGGTATAGAGGTTGCCGCCCGCCGTGACCAGCGCCGCGCCGACATATCCCATGAACTCCCAATCCCGCCGCGTCTGCGCAACTTCGCGGGCTTTCTGCGTCACTTTGATGGCGTGCTGCAACAGGGCTTCGTTGTCGATTTCCATTTGTGGGTTGTTTTCCTGTGTCCAACCTTCGCGCGATTCGCCGCCGTACGCGGCACGATGCATACAGAGCCTATGAGTTTACCCATTTCACAAGTGCGCTTCAACAATTCGCAGGCGGAGTGTTGCTAATGCGAGAGGAGAATTGTGAGCATCCCGCGTGCCTCGTGGCATGGCATGCCTTGAGACGCAATATCCATGCGCCTCTGGCCTTAGGCCAGTGGCTAGCCTAGGGCTACCCCGTCCGGCCTGCCTTGTTGCGAATTATTACACGGGCCGTTTGACGAGGGAATAACGTCTCTGGCCTTAGGAAATGAACAATGCGTGACGCGCTAGTTTTTTCGCTGGAGTCCAACGCCTCCTATGGCGAGGGGTTGTCTTGATCGAGCTTCAGTTCCTGAATCTTCCGCGTCAGCGTGTTGCGTCCCCAGCCGAGCAGTGTCGCCGCTTCGACGCGGCGGCCACCGGTATGCTGGAGCGCGCGGGTGATCAGCACCCTTTCAAAGTCGTGAATCAAGTCGTCGATGATGCCCTGTTTGCCGCGCGCGAGTTCGTAGCTCACTTCGCGGTCCAGCAATTCACGCCAATTCGCGTCGCCGAGCGACGTCTTGGTTTCGCGCACTTCCGGCGGCAGATCGTTAATATCGACGCTTTGCCCCGGCGCCATCACCGTCAGCCAATGGGCAATATTTTCAAGTTGCCGTACGTTGCCGGGAAATTCCAAGGTGGAAAGGAATCTCAACGCTTGGTCCGTCAGCCGCTTCGGCTCGACGTTGAGTTCGCGCGCGCTGGTCTGCAAAAAATGCTTGATGAGCACAGCGATGTCTTCGCGCCGTTCGCGCAGCGACGGCAAACGCAAGCGGATCACATTGAGGCGATGAAACAGGTCTTCGCGGAACAAGCCTTGCTTGACGCGTTGTTCAAGATCTTGGTGGGTGGCGGCGATGACGCGCACATTCGCAGTCAGGGGTTGATGGCCACCGACGCGATAAAACTGACCATCGGCCAACACGCGCAACAAGCGCGTTTGTAAGTCCGCCGGCATATCGCCGATCTCGTCGAGAAATAGTGTTCCGCCTTCCGCTTGTTCGAAGCGGCCGCGGCGCATGGTTTGCGCGCCGGTGAAGGCGCCGCGCTCGTGGCCGAACAATTCTGATTCCAATAATTCTTTCGGAATCGCGGCGGTGTTGATGGCGATGAAAGGTCGCGCGACCCGTAGGCTATGGCGGTGCAGCGCGCGGGCGACGAGTTCTTTGCCCGTGCCGGATTCACCGGTGATGAGCACCGTAGTCTGCGATTGCGACAGGCGGCCGATGGCGCGGAATACTTCCTGCATGGCCGGCGCGCGGCCGAGGATTTCCGGCACCGCCGCCGTCGATTCCGTGATTTCGCTGTCGCGCATGCTTTCGTCAAGCGCGCGACGAATTAGGTCAACGGCATGATCGACGTCGAAGGGCTTGGGCAAGTATTCGAAGGCGCCGCCTTGGAATGCCGCGACGGCGCTTTCCAGATCGGAATAGGCAGTCATCACGATGACCGGCAAATTCTCGTAGCGGGATTTGAGTTGCTTCAACAAATCGAGGCCGGACCCGCCGGGCATGCGAATGTCGCTCACCACCACTTGCGGTGGATCCGTCTCGAGCGCCGCGCGGGCGTCGTGGGTTGTGGCGAAGGATTTGAATGCCAGACCCTCGCGGGTGAGCGCCTTTTCGAAAACCCAGCGGATAGAACGGTCGTCGTCAATGATCCAAACGGGTTTCATGGTGTGGTCGTTGCTCGTGGGGAGGATATGCGCTGCTAAGTAGCGGCAATAACAAACTAAAGCGGGTCTCGCCGGGCTCACTTTCGAACTCGATCATGCCGTGATGCTGATCTATAAAGTTTTGCGCGAGCATGAGTCCTAGCCCGGTGCCGCCTTCACGGCCGGACACCAGGGGGGAAAATATCCGGTCCTTGAGCTCCGCCGGAATGCCGGGACCGTTATCGATGATCTCGATGTTGAGCGCCAAACCGTAGCGTCGTTTAGCCAGCGTAACTTGGCGAGCGACCCGTGACCGCAGTTGAATCAAGCCTTCGCCGTTTATCGCCTGGGCCGCATTGCGGGCGATATTCAATACCGATTGGATAAGCTGTTCCCGGTCGCCCGTGAGATCCGGCAGACTGAGGTCATAGTCACGTTTGATGTCGAGCCCGGCCGGGTATTCCGCCAGGATCAAACTCCGCACTCGCTCCAGCACTTCATGGATATTCACCTGGCCCATGATGAACGGCCGCTGCGGCGCGACCAGGCGATCCATCAACGACTGCAGGCGATCGGTCTCTTTTACGATCACCTGGGTATACTCGCGTAACTCTTTGCGATCAAGTTCCCGTTCCAGCAACTGCGCCGCGCCCTTAATGCCGCCGAGCGGATTGCGAATCTCGTGGGCGAGGTTGCGAATCAATTGCCGATTGAGTTGTTGATCGTGGATGATGCGCTCTTCGCGAGCAATTTTGAGTTGCTGGCTGAGGGGACGAAACTCCAGCAGTAGTGCCGCGTCGTCTAGCTCCACCGGGGTGATGGTGCAACTTAATTGTAGCGTCGGCTGATGGCCACCCCCGAGCACGATCTCGTGTTCGAGAAAACCGCATTGTTGGTCGAGCGCGTGGCGGGCTGTGGCCGCCAGGGACTCGGCTCCGATCAACACATGCCCAAGATCGTGAGCGTGAACGTTTTTGCGGGAAAGCTCGAACAGTTGTTCAGCCATCGGATTGAGATAGAGTATGGCGAGGTTACGATCGAGCAGCATCACTGCGCTCGACAGCGATTCCAACCCGCCAAACTTGCTTGCCGCTATTACCAAAAGTTACCCATTTTCGTCCTCACCCTATTCTACCGAGCAATAAGCGCGCCAGATGATATGGCGCTTAAAATATCCGCGGGGACGTCGATTTGAGGATTACTTCAGACCGGAAATTTCTTTCTTGAGGGCGCCGACATTTTTTTCGTGTAAGGAGACTTGTTCCTTTAAGCCCTGCAAGCGTTCAACGTACTTCTGGTGGTTCTTGTCGGCGCCAAGTTTCACCGCCGCGGCCTCGCTCAACGCATTCTTGGCGGCATCGAGGGATTGCACTTCAGCTTTGAGTTCATCGTCCAGAATTTGTTTGCGCGACTGATCGCGCTTACGCTGGGTTTGGTTATCCACTTTGGGAAAATTGATGGGCGGATTCGGCTTCACCTTCACCACCGGCGCCGGCGGGAGCTTAACGTCCGGCGGTGGCGGAATCGGCACGTTGATCTTTTCCACGCCCTTGCGCGGCAAGGCCGACGGGATATTCGTGTAGGTCACGCCACCGCGATCATCCAAGTAGCGGTAAATGGTCTCGGCTTGCACCGAACCGACCCAGAGCAGCGCAGCCACGAAGGTCAAGACAAGATTCATCAGATTTATCTCAAAGAATACCCCGTAAGTCCATGGCAATTCGAATTATTCCACAAATGAAAAGGGCGAACCTTTCAGCTCGCCCTAGTATAGCGCAATCGAGTTGTATAGCGCCGACGCAAGACCTACAGGCTGTAATACATGTCGAACTCCACCGGGTGGGTAGTCATGCGGAATCGCGTGACTTCTTCCATCTTGAGTTCGATGTAGGCATCGAGCATGTCGTTTGAGAACACGCCGCCGCGGGTGAGAAACTCGCGGTCTTGGTCCAAATGCTCCAGCGCCATGTCGAGGGACGAGCACACGTTCGGCACTTTCTTCGCTTCTTCCGGTGGCAAGTCGTACAGGTTTTTGTCGATTGGATCGCCGGGATGGATTTTGTTCTGCACGCCGTCCAGGCCTGCCATCATCATAGCGGAGAAAGCCAGGTAAGGATTCGCCGTGGGGTCCGGGAAGCGCACTTC
>JAYTGZ010000311.1:0-2753 GCA_043733025.1 Pseudomonadota bacterium
CGCTTCGATCACGCGTATCTTTTTCGTCGCCAAACCGTGGCCGTAGCGCGTGATCACCAAACCTTCCAGCGGCGCATCGCGCGGCCAATTATCCTCAACAGCTTTCGCCATGGAAGCCGCCGCTTTGCCCGCGCCGACGACCAAGGTCTTGCCTTTAGTCAATGATGAACGACTCGGCAAATACGCCGGCACGATCTTCAGCGGATCGGCCGCGGCGACCGCTCGATGAAAACTTTCCAGTAAGAGTTTGGTTGCTAACACATTATTTCCCCACTACTTTGAGTTTATGTTGCAGAAACTGGCCGGTGTAACTCGCTTTGTTTTGAGCGACATCTTCCGGCGTACCTTCGGCGATGATGGCGCCGCCGCCGTCACCTCCCTCGGGGCCGAGATCGATGATCCAGTCAGCGGTTTTGATCACGTCGAGATTGTGTTCGATGACGACCACCGTGTTGCCGTGATCGCGCAAACGGTGCAACACTTTCAGCAGTAAATCGATGTCGTGAAAGTGTAAACCCGTGGTCGGCTCGTCGAGGATGAAAAGGGTGCGGCCCGTGTCGCGTTTCGAAAGTTCGAGCGATAGTTTCACGCGCTGGGCTTCGCCGCCAGAGAGTGTCGTCGCGCTCTGTCCCAGGGTGATGTAGCCAAGACCCACGTCAAGCAAGGTCTCCAGCTTGCGCGCCACGATCGGCACGGGCTTGAAAAATGCGTGGGCCGCTTCGACGGTCATTTCTAAGACTTCTTGGATGTTCTTACCCTTGTATTGAACTTCCAATGTCTCGCGGTTGTAGCGCTTGCCGTGACACACGTCGCACGGCACGTAAATGTCCGGTAAGAAATGCATCTCGACTTTGATGACGCCATCACCCTGACACGCCTCGCAGCGGCCTCCCTTGACGTTGAACGAGAATCGTCCCGGCCCGTAGCCACGCTCGCGCGATTGCGGCACTTGCGAGTAAAGCTCGCGGATCGGCGTGAACAATCCCGTGTACGTCGCCGGATTGGAGCGCGGCGTGCGGCCAATGGGGCCTTGGTCGACGTTGATGACCTTGTCGAAAAATTCCAGGCCATGCATCGCATCGAACGGCGCGGGCTCTGCCACGCTGCCGTAGATGTGTCGCGCCACGGCGTTGTAGAGCGTGTCGTTAATCAAGGTCGACTTGCCGGAACCGGAGACACCGGTGACGCACACCAGCAATCCGATGGGTAAATCCAGGTTGACGTTCTTGAGATTGTTGCCGCTCGCGCCACGCAACTGAAAAGTCTTTTTGGCGTCGGGCTTGGCGCGTTTCTTCGGCGTGGCGATCTTAAGTTTGCCGCTCAAATATTGGCCCGTCAGTGATGCCTTGTTCGCCTGCACCGCTTTGGGCGTGCCTTCGGCGATGATACGGCCGCCGTGGATGCCGGCGCCAAGGCCGATGTCGATGACGTAGTCCGCCGCGAGGATCGCATCTTCGTCATGTTCGACGACGATTACCGAGTTGCCGAGATCGCGCAGACGTTGCAGGGTTTCCAACAGGCGATGGTTGTCGCGTTGGTGCAAGCCGATGGAAGGTTCGTCGAGCACGAACATCACGCCGGTCAATCCGGAGCCGATTTGGCTCGCCAAGCGTATACGCTGCGCTTCGCCGCCGGAGAGCGTATCGGCGGCACGGTCCAGCGACAAATATTCCAGGCCGACGTTGTTCAAGAATTGCAAGCGATTCGCGATCTCTTTCACGATCTTCTCCGCGATCGCATGCTTTTTGCCCTTGAGCCGCAGTTGCTCGAAGAAGGTCATGCTTTGCTTCAGCGGCTGACAGGAGAGCTCGTGTATGGTGTGGTTGGCAACCTTCACGTGGCGTGCCTCCAGGCGCAGGCGCGTGCCTAGACATTCCGGGCAAGGCTTGTTGTTGAGATATTTCGCCAACTCTTCGCGCACCAGCGTCGAGTCGGTCTCGCGGTAGCGGCGCTCCAGATTCGGAATCACGCCCTCGAATGTGTGGGTGCGGGTGACGATCTTGCCGCGTTCCGTCGGATACTGAAAATCGATGCGTTCCTTGCCGCTACCTTGCAGGATGATTTCTTGAAACGGCTCGGGCAGTTCGTCGAACGGTTTGTCGAGATCGAACTTGTAATGCTGCGCCAGGCTTTGCAGCAATTGAAAGTAAAAGTGATTGCGCCGGTCCCAGCCTTTGATCGCGCCGCTCGCCAAACTTAAATGGGGAAAGCCAACGATGCGTTTGGGATCGAAGAAATTTATTTCGCCTAAACCGTCGCAACGCTGGCACGCGCCCATGGGATTGTTAAAGGAGAACAGCCGCGGCTCCAATTCCGGCAGCGAGTAGGAGCAGATTGGGCAGGCGAATTTCGCCGAGAATAGGTGCTCCTTGCCGCTATCCATTTCCACCGCCAACGCGCGGCCATCGGCATGGCGCAATGCCGTTTCGAACGATTCCGCCAGGCGCTGTTTCGCATCGGCGCTGACTTTGAGCCGGTCGATAACAACTTCGACAGTGTGCTTTTTGGTTTTCTGCAACTTAGGCAAATTGTCGATTTCGCAGACTTTGCCGTCCACTCTAAAGCGCACAAAGCCCTGTGCCTGCAACTCCGCGAATAAATCCAACTGCTCGCCTTTGCGCTCCACCACCAGCGGCGACACGATCATGAGCTTAGTGTCTTCCGGTAGCGCCAGCACGTGATCGACCATTTGCGACACGCTTTGCGCTTCGAGCAAGTTCTCCGGGTGATTCGGGCAATGGGGATCGCCGACC
>JAYTGZ010000312.1:0-8290 GCA_043733025.1 Pseudomonadota bacterium
TCGCAGGTGATGATTCAATTCGGCCTTAAAGTCGACGCTTTGTCGGTGAAGCAATGTATAGAATTGGAACCCGCGCTCGCGCCCGCCGAACGCAAACTCGCGGGCGGAACCTACACGGCATCCGACGAATCGGGCGATGCGAAACTATTTACCGAACGGCTCGCCGCGTTGGCCGAAACCCGTGGCGCCGCGTTTCGCTACAACACCCACGTCATCGATCTCGCGCGCACCAACGATCGCATCACCGGTGTGATGCTGCGCGACGCCCAAGGCGTGACGACGGAACTCAAAGCCGATGCCTACGTCGTCGCCCTCGGTAGCTATTCCCCGCTGTTGCTGAAAGCCCTTGGCGTTCACATTCTCGTCTATCCGGCCAAGGGCTACTCGGTGACGTTTCCGATCCACCCCGGCCGCCTCGCACCCACCATCAGCCTTACGGACGAGGCCTATCAAATGGTGTTCTCGCGACTGGGTGAGCGGCTGCGAATCGCCGGCACCGCCGAACTCAACGGCTATAACACCGAACTCAATCAAGCGCGCTGCGAAAACATCCTGCGCCGCGCGTTGGAATTGTTTCCCGGCGCGGGCAACCGAAGCGAGGCAACGTGTTGGACCGGTCTGCGGCCCGCCACGCCCAACAATGTCCCGTACGTCGGCAAAACAAAATACGCCAATCTATTCCTCAATACCGGCCACGGCACACTCGGCTGGACCTTGGCCTGCGGCTCCGGAAAATTGTTGAGCGACATCGTTGATGGACGCGCCACTGAAATAGATACTTAGCGAACCCCTACTATGTCATTCCCGCTTTCGCGGGAATGACGCTGCTGGTTCTGGTTCTTTGTTCTGCTCCCGAAACTCGATTGTGATTGAAGGGCGCGCGCGTATTGCGCTCAAACCCCATTGGACAATGCTTGGCTTACTGAGAATTCAACAAACCTGCTATGCTCGAGGCTAAATTTAATTGCCCGTTATGATTCAAACTCTACCTAATTCTTTGTCATTTCCCTTCGCCGACGTTCCGGCGCCCGCGCAAACGATCGAGGTCGCACCCGGCATCTTCTGGATCCGCATGCCGCTGCCGTTTGCCCTCAACCATATCAATCTGTGGTTATTGCGCGATGGCGACGGCTGGACCTTGGTCGATTGCGGCTTCGGCATTGACGCGACCCTATCCCTGTGGGAGCAAATCTTCGCGACACTGCTCGACGGAAAAAAGATCCATCGCATCATCGTTACCCATTACCATCCGGATCACGTCGGCTGCGCCGGATGGCTGCAACAGCGCTGGAACTGCGAAGTGTGGATGACAGAAACGGAATTCCTCGCGGCGCACTCGGCGGTGCAAGATGGCGCGGGGGAATTCCGTAGATCGCGCTACGGAATTATTTCGCCGCCACGGCTTGACCGGCGAACGATTACAGTCCAACGCGGTGCGCAAAAACAACTACAAGAAAGGCGTACCCTCGTTGCCTCACGCGTTCCGCCGCATTCTCGACGGCGATGAGATCAGCATCGATGGGCAAAGCTGGAAAGTGATCGTCGGCCGCGGCCATGCACCGGAACACGCGATGCTCTATTGCGCCGCCAGCAACGTGTTGATTTCCGGTGATCAGGTGTTGCCGAAGATCACCACTAACGTCGGCGTGTGGCCGTCACAACCGAACGGCGATCCGCTGAAATTGTTTTTGGATTCCATGAACAAGTTCGCGGGTTTGCCCGGTGACGTGTTGATTTTGCCGTCCCACGGCCCGGTATTCCGCGGCCTGCACGAGCGGCTCACGCAACTGAAACATCATCACGACGAACGGCTCGCGGAAGTCGTGGAAGCTTGCGCAAAACCGAAAACAGCAGCGGACCTGCTGCCGGTTTTATTCCGGCGCGAATTAGATGCTCACCAAGTCATATTCGCCATGGGCGAGGCGATCGCCCATTTGAACTATTTGATGTATGGTGGGCGGTTGGTGCGCAATGAAAATGGTGAGGGTGTCTTTCATTTCTCTCAACCCTAGCGGGATGGCGACAACGCCTATACCACTGTCATCCCCGCAAAAGCGGGGATCCATACTGCGTCGGCTAGATGGATTCCCACTTTCGCGGGAATGACAGTTTAGGATCGACTGAACTCGCCGGTGGCTGCCAATGAAACACCTTCAAATCCACCCGCCCCTTCGCATCAAACTTCACGCCTTCTTTCTCCAGCAACACCCGCTGCCGCGCATCACCATCGCTGTGGCTCCTGGCGCTGATCATGCCTTGTGCGTTAATCACACGCTGCCACGGCACACGGGAACCCTTCGGTAACGCCGCCATTGCATAGCCCACCATGCGCGCCGTGCAGCGGCCCGTCATGCGTGCGACTTGCCCATAGGTGGCCACCGTGCCTTTAGGGATGCGCTTCACCACGGCGACTATCCGCTCATGCCCGACCGGTGCGGCTCCTGGCGATGCCGTGGCTGTCCGCCGCATCCTACTTGGCTAACAGCCGAGTGGCTTGTTCCAGCCCTTTGATGGTCAGTGGAAACATGCGATCACGCATTATCTGGCGCGTGAGTTTCAGCGACGCGGTGTAGTCCCAGTGGCCCTCGGGCGTCGGGTTCAGCCAGGCTGCGTGTTTGTAGTGATTGAGCAAGCGATTGATCCACGCCACACCCGCCTCTTCATTATTGTGCTCGACGCTACCGCCCGGCTCCATGATTTCGTAGGGACTCATGGTGGCGTCGCCGACGAAGATGAGTTTGTAGTCCGGGCCGTATTTGTGGATGACGTCCCAGGTCGACGTGCGTTCGCCGAAGCGGCGGCGATTGTCTTTCCACACAGACTCGTAGACGAAGTTGTGGAAATAAAAATACTCCAGATGCTTGAGTTCAGTCTTCACCGCCGAAAATAATTCCTCGCACACCTTAATGTGATCGTCCATGGAACCGCCAATATCGAGGAACAACAACACCTTCACTTTGTTGTGCAGTTCCGGCCGCATTTTGATATCGAGGTAACCGGCATTATTTGCCGTGGACTTGATCGTGTCCGGCAAGTCAAGTTCCTCCGCCGCGCCCTCGCGGGCGAAGCGGCGCAAGCGGCGCAACGCGACTTTGATGTTGCGCGTGCCGAGTTCCACCGTGTCGTCGAGGTTGCGATACTCGCGCTGATCCCACACCTTCACCGCGCGGCGATTGCGGCTGCCGTCTTGGCCGATGCGCACGCCTTCCGGGTTGTAGCCATAGGCGCCGAAGGGCGACGTGCCCGCCGTGCCGATCCACTTGGTGCCGCCTTGATGACGGCCTTTCTGTTCTTCCAAACGCTGCTTCAGCGTCTCCATCAATTTGTCGAACCCACCGAGCGCTCCGATGAGTTTTTTCTCTTCCTCGCTTAAGACTTTTTCCGCGAGCTTGCGCAGCCATTCGTGCGGTATCTCTTTGCCGAACAGGTCATCGAGTTTTTCCACCCCTTTGAAATACTCGGCGAAAGCGCGGTCGAAGCGATCGAAGTGGGCTTCATTTTTAACCAGGCAGGTGCGCGACAGATGATAGAAGTCATCGACACTGCCGTAAATGACGTGCTTGTCGAGACCTTCGAGCAAGTTCAAGAATTCGCGGATCGTGCACGGCACGCCGCCTTTTTTTAGGGTTAAGAAAAAGTCGATTAGCATCGAATTGGCGATCGATAAACCACTATGTCATTCCCGCGAAGGCGGGAATCCATAGGGCGATTAAGCAACGATAGAGTCATACAAATCTTCCCAGCGTGGGTTCTGCTGCTGTATCAGTTTTATCTTCCAAGCCCGATTCCATTTTTTGATCTGCTACTCGCGCGTGATGGCCGCGAGAACATCTTCATGAACCTCATACCAAACTAGCCTTGTAACATCGTATTTCTTAGTAAAGCCATCTAGCAGCTTTTCGCGATGCTGCCACGCGCGCTTCACTAGGTCGGAAGTAACGCCTGTATAAAGCGTCCCATACCGGCTACTGGCGAGCATGTATACGCAGTAGATTTTCTCCACGCCCTATGGATTCCCGCCGTAGCCTGCCCTCGAATGATTTAATCGGGGGCGGGAATGACAGTTAACGGGCGCGGCGCGACAGAAACACCAACCGCTCAAACAAATGCACGTCCTGCTCGTTCTTCAGCAGCGCGCCGTAGAGCGGTGGAATGATCTTGCCGGAATCTTGCGATTTCAGCGCGTCCGGCGGAATATCCTCGGCGAGCAGGAGCTTCAGCCAATCGAGCAGTTCCGAGGTCGACGGTTTTTTCTTCAAGCCCGGCACTTCGCGTATATCGAAGAAAACTTCCATCGCCTGCTTCACCAGTTCCTTCTTGATGCCAGGATAATGCACGTCGATAATCTGCTGCATTGTGTCCTTATCGGGAAAACGGATGTAGTGGAAGAAGCAACGGCGCAGGAACGCGTCGGGCAATTCCTTCTCGTTGTTGCTGGTGATGAAGACGATGGGCCGGTAACGCGCCTTCACCATCTCGCGGGTTTCGTAGACGTAAAATTCCATGCGATCGAGTTCACGCAACAAGTCGTTGGGGAACTCAATGTCGGCCTTGTCGATCTCGTCGATCAGCAATACCGACTGCTGCTCGGAGTCGAATGCTTCCCACACCTTTCCCTTGACGATGTAATTGCCGATTTCATGCACACGGCCATCGCCGAGTTGCGAATCGCGCAGGCGCGAGACGGCGTCGTATTCATACAAACCTTGCTGGGCTTTGGTGGTGGACTTCACATGCCATTCGAAGATGGGTTTGTTGAGCGCGCGCGCGACTTCTTCCGCCAGCAAGGTCTTGCCCGTACCGGGCTCGCCCTTAATGAGGAGCGGGCGCTGCAACGTGATTGAAGCGTTCACGGCCAACATCAAATCGTCGGTCGCCACATAAGAATCGGTTCCTGAGAAACGCATGGTCATTGTCAGTATTTTTTGAAGGAAATGATTATACGCCGGCTTGTCGATTTTCCCGATTGCCCCTAGACTGATAGCTATCTCTCGTCGCTAATATTTAGCATGGCCAAACAACACGTAACTGAAATTTCAAAATCGCCCCTGCCGCCAGCCATCGGGCTATTGGCACTGCTTCCTTCCATCGCGATTGCAACGACTCTAATTAAGGCTTTCAGCATCGGCGTGATCATCGCGCTCGTCTTTATCGGCACCAGCCTAGTCTGCTCATTGCTGCGCAATCGAATCGCCGAGTCTTGGCGAATTCCGTTCTTGTTGACCGTGAGCGCCTTGCTGACGACCTTGCTGCAAATGAATCTGGCCGCGTTTTTTTTTACGGTGTATGCGGCGCTCGGTTTGTTCGTTTCGCTGGTTGCGGTGAATGGTTTGATCTTCACGCGCGGCTTGTCGGTTGCGTTTCAGCAGCCGGTGCTGACGACGCTGCGTGACGCCATCGTATTGAGTATCGGCGTTGTTCTCGTTCTGAGTTTGCTCGGGGCGTTGCGTGAATTCATCGCGCACGGTTCGTTATTCGCCGGTGCGGAGATGCTGTTTGGCCCGCAAGCGCAAGACTGGCTCTGGCATCCGATGCCGAAAAACTACAGTTTCATTCTAGCAGGCATGGCGCCCGGCGCGCTGATCTTGCTCGGTATGCTCTATGGGCTGATGAACCTTATCTGGCGTGGCTCCCAGGCCGATATGCCTGCGCAGCCAAAGTGAATGCGGCGAAGCGGCATGCCATCTTTTCACGATTGCGTGCCGCCAATCCCGATCCGCGCTCGGAGTTGGAATATCAAACGCCGTTCGAATTATTGCTCTCGGTGATCCTGTCGGCGCAAGCCACGGACAAGAGCGTCAACCTCGCCACTAAGCCGCTGTTCCGGCGCCACAATACGGCGGAAAAAATCCTTGCCCTCGGCGTCGATGGTTTGATCGAGTACATCAAGTCCATCGGTCTTTTTCGCACCAAGGCCAAGCACATTATCGAGACCTGCCGGTTGCTGACTGAGAATCATGGCGGCAAAGTGCCGGCTGACCGCGAGAGTTTGGAAAAACTACCGGGTGTCGGGAGAAAGACGGCGAATGTCGTCCTGAATGTCGCCTTCGGCGAGCCGACCATGGCGGTCGATACCCACATTTTCCGCGTATCGAATCGCATTGGAATCGCGCCGGGCAAGACGCCGCTTGCCGTCGAGCAAAAACTGTTGCGGCATGTACCGGCGGAATTCATGCATGGGGCGCACCATTGGTTGATTCTGCATGGGCGCTATGTGTGCAAGGCGCGTAAGCCGGGCTGCCCGGCGTGCTCGATCGCGGATTTGTGTGATTATAAAAGCAAGACCGTGGAACCTTGAGGAAACTCGATAAAATTTAAGCTGCTTGCCCTCACCCCTGCCCTCTCCCTGAGGGAGAGGGGACAAACCCGACATGTTTAACCCTTCCCGTTCCGAAGCGCGCCAATTCTTCATCGACACGTGGCGCAAATATCGCAATCAAGAACCGTTAACTGGAATGGAGAGCATGGTGGTCGAGGCCGTGATCGCGCATCCCGAATACCATCGCGTGCTGGAAGCGCCCAACAAATTTCTCGACAAAGATTTCCCGCCGGAATTCGGCGATGTGAATCCCTTTCTGCATTTGAGTATGCATGTGGCCCTCGCCGAACAATTGGCGATCGATCAGCCACCGGGCATTGCCGCGGCGTTTCAGCGGCTACAAACGAAACTGGCCTCGGATCACGAGGCCAGGCACAAAATGATGGATTGCTTGGAAGAAGTAATGTGGCAGTCCCAACGCTACGGCGGGCCGCCGGATGCGGCAAGTTACCTAGCCTGCATTGACCGGGCTAATACTTAAGTTCCAGTCCTTTTTGCGCGGCGAAGTACGCGGAAACGTTGTGAATATCCGCGTCGGACAGGGTCGCCGCCATGCCCATC
Organism: Pseudomonadota bacterium; assembly: GCA_043733025.1. Lineage (GTDB taxonomy): Bacteria > Pseudomonadota > Gammaproteobacteria > Burkholderiales > JALYOK01 > JALYOK01. The sequence continues at coordinate 6,881 of JAYTGZ010000312.1, forward strand.
ATGATCGGGTTGGCGCGCTTGCCGTTTTTATACTTCTTTAGTGTCGAAACCATGTAGTCGGCGTGTTGTCCGGCGAGTTTTGGAAAATCCGGCACCGGGCTGTTGCCATCGGGACCGTGACATGCGGAGCAAATTTCCGCCGCTTTTTTCTTGCCGGCTTCGATATCGCCAGCGCTGGTTAGGGTCGCGAGAGAGAGCGCGGCAACCGCGGCTAATGTTTGCATAGTGTATTTCATCGTTATTCCCCGTCGCAATTATTTCGCGGCCATACTGGCGTAGTAGGCTGCCAGATCCGCCATATCCTGGTCCGACATAGTGGAGGCGATCGCCTGCATCGTGCCATGTTTGCGCTCGCCGGATTTGTAAGCCTTCAAGGCGGCGACAATATAGGCCGCATGCTGACCGCCCAGCTTAGGCACGCGATACACCTCAGGGTAGGCAGTGCGCCAGCCGGAAATGCCGTGGCATCCGCTGCAACTATGATTTTTCTTGTGTCCCGCGGCGGCGTCCCCTTCCGCCCAGGCCGTCGCGGTGACCGCGCTCAGCGCGGCAACAACGAGCCACTTCGTCAAACTTGCGCCCATGAATTGTTCCCTTTTCACTCTCGATTCGCTCTAAAAATCATGCTACCCGCTTGTTTATTTTGATGAATGCATTAACGGAAGATTATATCATGGGCAACCGCCACGCCAAGCCCCTTTAGATACGCTTGACGCGGGCCTACAGCCAGTTCTTGCGTCTAAAGAATATGATCATGCCGACGGCCAACACCACCATTAGAATCACTGTGCCCTGAAAACCATACCTCCATTCCAACTCGGGGAAATCTTTGAAGTTCATGCCGAAGATGCCGGTAATTACGGTCAGCGGCATGAAGATCGCCGAGAACAGCGCCATCACTTTCATGACGCCGTTGGTGCGATTGCTCATGATGGACAAATACACATCGAGCATGCCCGACAACATATCGCGATAGGCTTCTACGCCGTCGATAATCTGAGCGATGTGATCGTGCAGGTCACGAAAATAAATAGCGGTCGTTTCTTTCAACAACGGCGTGGAGTCGTGAAGCAAGGTGCTGACCAATTCGCGTAGCGGCCACACGACTTTGCGCAACATGATCATCTCACGCTTGAGCCGATGAATTTGCTGCAGCGTGTCTTGCTTGGGCCGCACGGCGACGATGTCTTCGACCTGCTCGACTTTTTCGCCTAGCTTTTCCATTACGGTAAAATAATGGTCGACCACTTCGTCCATGATGGCGTAGAGCAAATAATCGGCGCCCAACTTGCGGATACGGCCTTGGGCGTGCCGAATGCGTTCGCGCAGTGGATCGAGCACGTCACCGGGCTTGTCCTGGAATGACAGTACGAAGTTCTCCCCGAGCACCAAGCTCAGTTGCTCGATGGC
>JAYTGZ010000313.1:0-1713 GCA_043733025.1 Pseudomonadota bacterium
AAGTCCGCGCCAGGCTTGAGCCGCAGGCCGAACTGCTCGATTCGCCGCGCCAACACTTGCGGCCGGCCAACGACGATGGGTTTGGCTAATCCTTCTTCCAACACCACTTGCACGGCGCGCAACACGCGTTCGTCTTCTCCCTCGCAGAACACAATGCGCTGCGGCGCCTGTTTCGCCGCGTCGAAGATCGGCTTCATCACCAAGCCCGAGGAATAGACAAAGGAATTCAGTTTTTCGCGATAGGCGGCGAAGTCGATGATGGGATGGGTCGCCACGCCGCTGTCCATGGCGGCCTGGGCCACGGCGGGTGCGATGCGCGTGATAAGGCGCGGGTCGAACGGCCGCGGGATTAGATATTCCGCGCCGAAGGAGAGACTCTCGCCGCCGTAAGCCTGGGCGACGATGTCCGATTGTTCAGCGTTGGCGAGATCGGCGATGGCGTGAACCGCCGCGAGCTTCATGGCTTCGTTGATGGTCGTGGCGCCCACATCCAACGCGCCGCGGAAGATGAAGGGAAAACACAAGACGTTGTTCACTTGATTCGGATAATCGGAACGTCCCGTGGCGATGATAGCGTCACCGCGCACCGCCTTCACCTGTTCCGGCATGATCTCCGGCGTAGGATTAGCGAGAGCCAAAATCAATGGATTCGCCGCCATGGTCTTCACCATGTCCGGCTTAAGCACGCCCGCCGCCGAGAGGCCAAGAAAAATATCCGCGCCGCCGATCACGTCGGCGAGCGTTCGAGCCGTTGTGTCCCTGGCGTAGCGAACTTTGTTGTCGTCCATTTCCGCCACCCGGCCGCGATACACCACGCCGGCGATGTCGGTGACGACGATATTTTCCATCTTCATGCCCATCGCGACCAGCATGTCGAGGCAGGCCAGCGCCGCCGCCCCGGCGCCGGAGGCGACCAGTTTCACTTTAGCGATGTCCTTGCCGACAACTTTCAAACCGTTGCGAACAGCGGCGCCGACGATGATCGCCGTGCCGTGTTGGTCGTCGTGGAACACTGGAATCTTCAAGCGCTCGCGCAGTTTGCGTTCGATGTAAAAGCATTCCGGCGCTTTGATGTCTTCCAGGTTGATGCCGCCGAAGGTGGGCTCCAGCGCGGCGATGATGTCGACGAGTTTGTCGGGGTCGCGCTCGTTCAATTCGAGATCGAAGACGTCGATACCGGCGAATTTTTTGAATAGTACTGCTTTACCTTCCATCACCGGCTTAGCGGCCAGCGGCCCAATGGCGCCGAGGCCCAACACCGCCGTGCCGTTGGTGATGACCGCGACCAAGTTACCGCGCACCGTATAGAGCCGCGCCGCATTGGGGTCGGCGACGATGGCTTCACACGCGGCGGCGACGCCCGGCGAATAGGCGAGCGCGAGGTCGCGCTGGTTGGCCAAGGGCTTGGTCGGCGAGATTTCCAATTTGCCGGGGCTGGGTAGGCGATGGTATTCCAGCGCTGCTTGTTTCAATTCGTCTTGCATGGGGGAACCGGAGGTAGGGGTAGGTGCGTATGTTAAACTTTGCGGCTTAAATTGACGAGAAATTTATGTCCGGCAGTACCCTAGGCACGCTGTTTTGCGTCACCAATTTCGGTGAAAGCCATGGCCCTGCCATCGGCTGCGTGATTGATGGTTGCCCGCCCGGGATGGCGCTGTCCGTCGAGGATATTCAGCCGGAATTGGATCGCCGCAAGCCTGGCACCTCGCGCCA
>JAYTGZ010000314.1:0-4682 GCA_043733025.1 Pseudomonadota bacterium
TCCGGCCCCGCGCGGGCCTATCGCGGCTCGGTGCGCGACTTCGTATTGGGTGTGCGCATCATCGACGGCCTCGGCCGCGATCTGCGCTTCGGTGGCAAGGTGATCAAGAATGTCGCCGGATACGATACCTCGCGGCTGATGACTGGTGCGCTGGGCACCCTCGGCGCGATCACGCAAATCTCGTTTAAGGTGCTGCCGTTACCGCTGTCGGAAGAGACCATACAGTTCGATATGCCCGCCGGCAAAGCGATCGAGCAGATGAATCGCTGGGCGGCGCAACCGTTGCCGCTGTCCGCCACTTACCACGCCGGAGATCGGCTGTGGGTGCGGCTCTCCGGCACATCGAGCGCCGTGGCCGCGGCAAAGAAAAAGCTTGGCGGTGAGACGGTAGTGAGTCCAAACGAATTGTGGCGCGGTGTGCGCGAACAGACAGGCGAGTTCTTTGCATCCCAACTTCCACTGTGGCGATTGTCGGTACCCTCCGTCGCGGCGCCGATCAAACTCTCCGGCACGCAAGTTATGGAATGGGGCGGAGCACAACGCTGGCTTGTAAGTGATAAGCACCATGAGACCATACGAAAAATCGTGACCGAACTTGGCGGACACGCGACGCGCTTCCGAAATCAACGGGGTGCGGGCACGGCGTTTCAATCGCTGGCGCCCGCCATCGCTGTCATTCATCGACGTCTCAAATCCACCTTCGACCCACGCGGAATATTAAATCGCGGTCGTCTCGATAGTTTCTAATCCATGCAAACGACACTCACCGATTCATTCAAACAAACCCCCGAGGGCGAAGAGGCCGCGGCGATCCTGCGCACCTGTGTTCATTGTGGTTTTTGTCTCGCCACCTGCCCGACCTATCAACTGCTCGGCGATGAACTCGATAGCCCGCGCGGTCGAATTTATCTGATGAAGCAGTTGTTCGAGGGCGAGGACGTCAGCGAAAAAACGCAATTGCATCTGGATCGCTGCTTGACGTGCCGCGCCTGCGAAACCACCTGCCCATCGGGCGTAAAATACGGCCGTCTCGTCGACATCGGTCGTGGCCTCGTAGAAAGCCGCGTCCAGCGCGGCTTTGTGGCCAACCTTCAGCGCAAGGCGCTCACTGCGGTGCTCCCGAACCCGGCAATTTTCAAAACTCTGTTGAAACTCGGCCAACTGGCGAGACCGTTGCTGCCGGAATTGCTGAAGCGGAAAATTCCACCACCGCAGTCTGCACAGACCTGGCCGGCCGCGCGCCATGCCCGCAAAATGCTGGTGCTCGACGGTTGCGTGCAACCGACGCTGGCGCCAAACATCAACGCCGCGACGGCGCGGGTGCTCGATCGCTTGGGCATTTCGTTGATTAAGTCCGATCAGGCAGGCTGCTGCGGCGCGGTTGCCTATCATTTGAATCAACACGCCGATGGCCTCGATTATATGCGCCGCAATATCGATGCCTGGTTGCCCTTCGTCGAGACGGGTGTCGAGGCGATCGTCATGACCGCTAGCGGATGTGGCACCACGGTGAAAGAATATGGCCACATGCTGGCCCGCGATCCCATCTACGCGAAGAAAGCGGAACACATTTCCAAGCTGACGAAAGACATCAGCGAGGTGATCACGGCTGAGGCGGATCGGTTCATCGAGTTGTTTGAGCCGAAGCAAAAACGCAACGAAAAGATCGCCTTTCACCCGCCCTGCTCGCTGCAACACGCGCAGCAGTTAAAAGGCATCGTCGAACCGCTACTACAGAAAATGGGCTATGAATTGACGCCGGTGCCCGATGCACATCTGTGTTGCGGGTCCGCCGGAACCTACTCTATTTTGCAGCCCGAACTATCGCAACGCTTGCTGCAGAACAAAATCGCTAACTTGAATCTAGGCAAACCCAGCTTGATCGCCACCGCGAACATCGGCTGCCAAAGTCACATTCAAACCGCGACGGCGTTACCGGTGAAGCATTGGATCGAACTGGTCGCGGAACAAATCTAGACCCGTGAACGAAATGGGCGATCTCTTCCGCCCCCGCGCCGTACTCAGCGTCGCGGAACTGAATCTTCAAGTGCGTCAGCAAATCGAGCGCAGCTTTGCGCTGCTTTGGGTGGGCGGCGAAATTTCCAACTTCGTCCGCGCCACCTCCGAACACTGGTACTTCACGCTGAAAGATGCAAAAGCGCAAGTTCGCTGCGCCATGTTCCGCAATCGGAATCAATTCGCCGAATGGATCCCCAACAACGGCGATGCGGTTGAAGTGAACGCGCTGGTGACTTTGTACGAAGCACGCGGCGATTATCAGCTCATCGTCGAGACCATACGCCGGGCAGGAATGGGGGCGCTTTACGAAAAATTTCTCAAGCTCAAAGCGCGATTGGAAGCGGAGGGATTGTTCGATCCGGCGCGCAAACGAGCGTTGCCTGCGTTTCCAAAACAGATCGGTATCATCACCTCCCTCGCCGCCGCCGCGTTGCGAGATGTGCTGACCACACTCAAACGCCGTGCGCCGAATGTTGCTATCGTTCTTTATCCAACGGCGGTGCAGGGCAACGGTTCCGCGGCGGAGATCGTGCAAGCCATCAGCAGCGCCGGCGCCCGCGCCGAATGCGATGTGCTGATCCTGTGCCGCGGCGGCGGCAGCATCGAAGACCTGTGGTCGTTCAACGAAGAGATCGTCGCGCGGGCCATCGTTGCAAGCCCGATACCCATCGTTGCCGGTGTCGGCCACGAGACCGACTTCACTATCGCCGATTTCGTCGCCGACGAACGGGCGCCGACGCCGACTGCCGCCGCGCAACGGGTTGTACCGGATCGCGGCGATTTGCTCACAGGACTTTCGGAACTGAAACGTCGTGCTAACTTTTCTCTGCAACGCGTCCTCCAGGCCCAAGCCCAGCGCCTGGATCAACTGGCTCAGCGCCTGATCCATCCCGGTGCGCGATTGCGGCAGCGGCAGCAACGGCAACAGCTCGATCAACTCGCCGCACGCTTGCGCCTAACGCAAACCCACCGCATCGAACTTCTGACTTGGAAACTACAACACCTTGAGCAACGCTTAACTGCCCAGACGACATCATGGCTGCCACTATACGAGCGCGTTTCGCGTAATGGCATACGGATGGCCCACGCGCTCCGGCAAACCCTCGCGCTGCGCACCGCCGACCTGCAGCGGCTCGCCGGCAATGTGCGTCACCTCAATCCGACAAGAGTGATGGAACGCGGTTATAGCGTCGTTCGCAACGGCGCTGGAACGATCGTGAAATCGAGCGAACAAATCGCGATGGGAGAGGATCTGCGGCTATCGTTTGCGCGCGGTGAAGCTGTGGCCACGGTCTTATTCAGAGCTTCCCTAAAAAATTCTGATACCTAAGCCACGACACGCAACCAGCATGCCTCTTGGCGAGGCATGCCCTAGCAACCAATGTCCTTGCGGCTTCCAGCCATAGGCTGTTCAAGCCAACGCTGAACATATCCAGCGACGTTTTCAGCAAGACGCTTATCCAAACAATCGAAGACGACCAATTCCGGCATGGCGCGCAGCCAAGTGAGTTGGCGCTTGGCGAGTTGGCGTGTGGCGGCCATGCCGCGCGCGGCGAGCGTGTCGCGATCGTATTGCCCCTCTAAGTGCTCCCACACCTGACGATAGCCCACGGCGCGCATGGCGGGTAGGCCCGCGTGGAGTGCGTAGCGTTGTTTAAGCCGCTTGACTTCTTCGACGATTCCTTGCACGAGCATTGCCTTGAATCGCGCTGCGATACGCTGGTGCAGCACTGTGCGATCGCTGGGTAACAACGCAATGGGCAGCGCGTCATAAGGCAATGCGACCGCTTCGCGCCGGTCCAACTGCCGTGACATCGCATGGCCCGTTAAGTAACACACCTCAAGCGCCCGTTGAATGCGCTGGGCGTCCGTCGGTTTGAGTCGCGTGGCCGTGTCGGGATCGAGCTTGGCCAACTCTGCGTGTAGGCTAGGCCAACCATCACGGGCGGCGCGTGCTTCGATCTCGGCGCGCACGTTAGCATCGGCGCTGGGTAGTGCACTTAAACCGTCGACCAGCGCTTTGAAGTAAAGCATGGTGCCGCCGGCGAGGATGGGAATCTTGCCGCGGGAAGCGATGTCGGCCATCGCGCTTAGCGCATCACGACGGAACGCCGCGGCGGAGTAAGTTTCGGTCGGGTCGATGATGTCGATCAAATGATGGCGCGCGGCAGCAAGCGTGCCTACGCTAGGTTTGGCCGCGCCGATGTTGAGTTCGCGATAGACCAGCACCGAATCGACGCTGACGATCTCGCTGGGAAATCGCTGCACCAGTTCAACCGCAACACCGGTTTTGCCGCTGGCGGTGGGGCCCATCAGGAAAACGGCGCGAGGAGGAAGGCGGGGAGGCATTGACCTAGTGTAGTGCGCCATAATTAACGGAACATAAAAATGCGTCTTTTTCCGTCTGACTTCGTTACTCGTCGTTGCATAGAACCCGCTATGCGGCCTCCTCGCGCCTCGCCAGACGAAAAAAGCCATCATTTTTATTCGTCCCGTTAATTATGGCGCACTACACTAGGCGTTCGGGGGCGGATAGATCGATTGGTGGGAGCCAATCAAAGTTACTTAAGTGAGATACGGCCCCAACGCCTCGCGGATTCGCTCCGCACTGTTCTGCCGCAAGCTGCGATGAATCGCCGCGAAACGATCGTTGAGTTCGTTAC
>JAYTGZ010000315.1:0-3170 GCA_043733025.1 Pseudomonadota bacterium
GGCATGCATGGCCTGCGACGCAGTATCCATGCGCCTTGCGGCAATGCCACTAATTCCGCGGCGCTTGAAAACAGTTGTTGCTGACTTCCCAGGATACCGCCAGGTCTTCCCCGTTCGGCAAGTTGACATAGCGCAGCCCGACGAAATCGTTACGGAAACGCCAATAGATCAACATCGAACTCTTCTCACCGTTGCTGATCACGTTGGTGGCCGCATCGACTTTCATCGGTTGGCCGTATTGGCGTACATAGTTTTGCGTAACCGTCACGAAATTCTTCACGGAGCCTTTGAGGGATTGCTCGAAGGTGACCAATTTATTGTTGCAGAAATAAAATTTGAACAGGCGGTTGGTTTCTTTTTTCACCCCGTCGAACGCCAAGGTGACGTCAGGTCCAGCATCCTCGACGCTATCGAAATTCCATTCGCCTAAGAATTCTTTCACCTGTGCCCGCGACATTCCGCTTTTGAACTGGTCGATCTCGAACGACTGCGCCGGATGGCACGGCGCGAGGCAAAGAAAAAATACGAGGCGGATGCGATTCATTGATTTGGAACTCGATAAGTTCTTGTGATTGTTGAAAATATAGTATTTGGTGTGGTTTTGGCAAGCCTCTTTAACCACGCTGGGTAAGCGAGAATGATAGAATCCAATTGATTTCTCGCCATCGTTTCTATCCCATGCCCGCGCCGCACTTCATTCATCTACGTCTTCACAGCGAATACTCGGTCGTGGACGGGATCGTGCGCATCGACGATGCGGTGGCGCGGGCGAAAGCCGATCAGATGCCGGCGCTGGCGCTGACGGATCTGAATAACCTATTCGCCGCGATCAAATTTTATCGCGCGGCGCGCGGCCAGGGTATCAAATCCGTTATCGGCTGCGACGTGTGGATCACCCATCCCGAGAACCGCGATCAAGCGCATCGATTGTTGTTGCTGTGTAAATCGCCGCTGGGCTATCGGCATCTTTGCGAACTCCTATCGCGGGCGTTTCGCACCAACCAACATCGCGGCCGCGCCGAGATTCGGCAAGAATGGTTCGAGGAGTTCGGCGGCGGCTTGATTGCTCTGTCCGGCGCGTTGCACGGCGATATCGGCAAGGCGTTGGCGCAAGACAACCTTCGCGCCGCCGCGCTGTGTTTGGCGCGCTGGCAGTCGTTATTTCCGCAAGCGTTTTACCTCGAATTGCAACGCAGCGGCCAGCCGTTGGAAGAGGGCTATATTCGCCGCGCCTTGGCGCTCGCGTCGGACGCCGGCGCGCCCGTCGTGGCGACTCATCCGATCCAGTTTCTCGATCCCGATAGCTTTCGCGCACACGAGGCACGTGTGTGTGTGGCCGAGGGCTGTGTTCTGGGCGACCCGCGCCGTCGCCGTGAATTCACCAAGGAACAATATTTCAAGACCCAGGCGGAAATGGCGGCCTTGTTTGCGGATATTCCCGCGGCGTTGGCCAACACCATCGAGATCGCGAAGCGTTGTAACGCCGAACTGGAACTGGGCAAGAATCGTTTGCCCGACTATCCGACGCCTGACGGCATGGGGCGGAACGATTATCTGACGGAAGAAAGTTACTCGCGCTTGGTCACGCGCATGGCGCAACTGTACCCAGATCTGGGCGAGCGCGAGCAGCGCATGCAGGAGTATCGCGCCCGGCTCGAGTTCGAGTTGAAGACCATCATCCAAATGGGCTTTGCCGGTTATTTCTTGATCGTCGCCGATTTTATTAATTGGGCGAAGAACAACGGCGTACCTGTCGGTCCGGGGCGCGGTTCCGGCGCTGGTTCGCTGGTGGCTTATTGTTTGGGTATCACGGATCTGGATCCGCTGCGCTATGGATTGTTGTTCGAACGGTTCTTGAATCCAGAACGCGTTTCCATGCCCGACTTCGATATCGATTTTTGCCAGGACGGCCGCGATAAAGTCATCGATTACGTACGGCAGAAGTATGGCGATGAATCGGTTTCGCAGATCGCCACGTTCGGCACCATGGCGGCCAAGGCCGCGGTGCGCGATGTGGGACGCGTGCTGGATTTGGGCTATAACTTTTGCGACGGCGTCGCCAAATTGATTCCCTTCCAGCCGGGCAAGTTGATCACCTTGAAAATGGCACGCGAGATGGAGCCGCTGCTCGCTGAGCGCGAGAAAAAAGAAGAGGAAGTGGCCGAGTTGCTGGAACTGGCGGAACGGGTCGAAGGCTTGACGCGCAATGTCGGCATGCATGCGGGCGGCGTGTTGATCGCGCCGGGCAAGCTCACGGACTTTTGTCCGCTCTATTCGAGCGAAGGCGGCGAGGCGGTGATCAGCCAATTCGACAAAGACGATGTCGAGGCCATTGGCCTGGTCAAGTTCGACTTTCTCGGATTGACCACGCTCACCATCTTGGATTGGGCGGTCAAATATGTGAAGGGCGAGCGCGGCAGCCCGTTGTTCGACGCCGACTTTGATCTGAACGCGATTCCCCTGGATGATGCGTCGAGCTATGAACTGCTGAAGACCGCCAATACGTCCGCCGTGTTCCAGTTGGAAAGCCGCGGCATGCGCGACATGTTGCTCAAGGCCAAACCCGACCGCTTCGAAGATATCATCGCGCTGGTAGCGCTGTATCGCCCCGGCCCGATGGACCTCATTCCCGATTTCTGCGAACGCAAGCATGGCCGCCAGCGCATCGACTATCCCGATCCGCGCGTCGAACGGATTCTCGCCGAGACCTACGGCATCATGGTTTACCAGGAACAGGTCATGCAGATGGCGCAGATCATCGGCGGATATTCGCTCGGTGGCGCGGATCTGTTGCGGCGCGCGATGGGCAAGAAAAAAGCCGAGGAGATGGCTACGCACCGCGACATTTTCCGCGAGGGTGCGCAGAAGAACGGCTTGTCGGAATCCAAGGCCGACGAGTTGTTCGACTTGATGGAAAAATTTGCAGGATATGGCTTTAACAAATCCCACGCTGCCGCTTACGCGCTGCTCGCCTATCAGACCGCTTATTTAAAGGTCCATCATCCCGCCGCTTTCATGGCAGCCAACTTGAGCGCCGCCATGGACGACACGGACAAGGTTGAGGCCCTATACGAAGACGCGGTCGCGAATAAGCTTGAAGTGTTGCCGCCCGACATCAACACCGGCGGTTATCGCTTCGTGCCCGTGAGCAAGACGGCGATACGCTACGG
>JAYTGZ010000316.1:0-6645 GCA_043733025.1 Pseudomonadota bacterium
CTGAACAAAGCGGGAATGGTCGCGTTTAAACCGATTTTTCTGCCGGGGTCATCGATTTTCAACTGTGCCTTAATCTGTTCGATCGAGACTTTGTTCGGCTCGGATGTGAGCATCCGCGATGCGAATTCTCCGTGTATGGTGTGCGTGCCGGAGCGGCCGTCGACGACCGACTTTGCTTCTTGAATAGCGATATGGCCCACCCCAAGATACGCATCGATATTGGCGGCGAGGCGGATGCTGATCGGCTTCACGCTAACTGCTTCGCCCTGTGCTTGAATCTGTGCGCCTTTGATCTGGTAACGTTTACGCTGCAAATCGAACTTGAGTTCACCGCTGAGTTCCGTTTGCAATGCGGCCGCCGGATTATCGATGGCGAGCAGAAATTGCGCGCGAATCGGCGCAGCCACATGGTCCGTCAGGCGGCCGGTGGTGACTTTCAAATTAGTAAGTTGCGTTTTACGCTGGGTGAGCTCGTCATCGAACCGCAGCGTTCCATTCTTGACCGTGAGTCCAGCAAGATCGAAGCGCAGCGTCGAGGGCGACTCATCTTTGGGGATCAGATCATCGAAGTTGGTTGTGCCATTTGCAAAACGTTTTAACGCGATGTTGAAGTTGCCGATTTCCACTTGATCCAGAATCACCTGGCTGCGCAGCAGCGGCCAGGGGCGCAGCGAAAGCTTGACCGCTTCGATCGTCGCGAATGGTTGCGCGGAATCTTTTTCGTTGAGTACGGCGCGATCGAGTTCGAGCCGGATGGTCGGCAACAATTTCAACCGCGCACCGCTGGGAATCGAAAGTTCGCGGCCGGTCTTCTCCTTCACCATCGCCGCGAGCCGCGCCTTGTGCGAATTGGCGTCGAACGTCGCAACGAAAAGCGCCGCGAGCGCCAGCAGCATTAACAACAGCACCGCAATGCCGATGAATAGCCAGCGCCACGGCATTCGGGTTGGTGGACCGAAGAGCCGCCTCATTCCTTACGCAAATAGGTCAGCAATTGGTAAGCGCCTTGGAACCGAATTCGCGTCGCGCCGCATTCCAACAATATTTTTTCGAGCGGCGGCAAAATCCATCCCCCACCTCAATCGTCCCCTTGAAGTGGCGGAAGCAGAGCACGGTTATCGCGCCCCAGCGCGGGATATTCCAGTTCCACACGGTCGCTGCGGAATGGCGGCGCAACAGGCGTATGCAGCGCCGGGACATTCTGCCCGCTGACGTTTAAGGAACGGGCAAATAGTCCCCGCCCAACGAAATGTGGATCGCGGGTCGCCTCTTCTATAGATTTCACAATGCAACAGCAAATATCTTTCCCCGCGAAGCGCTCCGCCCAGGTTGCCGCGGTGTCTCTCGCGATAATGGCGGCGACGCCACGTTTGGTTGCAACTGAATCCATGCGGTCGTCACGCAAAGACTTATCCAGACCAATCAACTCGCAAAAATTCTCCCAGAATTTCTGTTCCAGCGGCGCGGCGGCGACGAACCTATCGTCGGCAGTCCGGTAGATTTGATAACGTGGGCTGCCGCCGGAGATCAAACCGCCGCCTGGCGTTGGCCATCTGCCGGACACGAAACCCTCGCCCATGGCCCAATACAAAAAGGTGAACATGTTATCGCTCATCGAGACATCGATCTTGCAACCAATGCCGGACTGATCGCGCTGGCGCAGCGCGAGCAAAACATTCATCACCGCCGGATAGGCGCCGCCAGCGATGTCGGCGATCAGCGCAGGCGGCACGATGGGCGCACCGGCGCCATCGGCGGCGATGGCGAGCAAGCCTGATTCGGCGACGTAATTCAAATCGTGGGCGGCGACTTGCGATTTGGGTCCGGTCTGTCCGTAACCGGTAATCGCGCAATAGATAATGCGCGGATTGATCGCCTTCATCGACTCGTAACCCAACCCCAAACGATTCATCACGCCGGGACGAAACTGTTCGATAACGACGTCCGCGCTCGCAATCAACGGCGTCAATTTCTCGATCGAACCCGGCGCCTTGAGATCGATGGCGAGACTGCGCTTGCCGGCGTTGAGCAATCCGAAATTGACGCTGTCATCACCGATCTTCGGCCGATAGTTGCGCATTTCTTCACCGCTCGGACGCTCGATTTTGATGACTTCCGCGCCGGCGTCGGCGAGCAACAACGTTGCCATCGGGCCGGGTAATAGTGTGCTGAAGTCCAGAACGCGGACGCCTGTTAGCGGTTGCATAACTTATCCTCCTTGTCGCTGTTTTGCTACCCGCGCGCGACGCGCCGGTGCATAGGCGGATTCGCCGTAAGTTTCGAACAGCGCTTGGCTCACGTCGAAATGATGATGTAAGCCCGTGCGTTCGAGTAGCGCGATCGGACCTTCCGGATAACCGAGGCCGAGTTTCAACGTGGCATCGAGATCGTCCGCGCTGGCCAAGCCTTCATCAAGCCGGCGCAGCGCCGCATTGTAGTAGGGTCGCACCAGGCGATCGATAATGCGTCCGGCGAAATCGTTGCACAGCGCGACTTGCAATCCAGCGCTCGCGAAAATGCGCTTCGCGGCTTCGATTGCGGTTGCAGCCGTTTGCGGTTGCCGAACCAGTTCCACGAGATTCGACGACTCGCGGTCACCCAAACTAAAACGTGCGAAGCCCAAAACGTTCGAGCCTTCCAAACCGCGGCTCTCGCCGGTGTGTACGCCGAGGCATTCCATTCCCAATTCCACCAGAACCACCGTTTTCGCGGTGCGATCGTGAATCGATTGAAAAATGGCGCCAGCGTCATCGCCTACTATGACAACCGCATCCGCGCCATCAATACCGTTGGCGATCAACGCGTGATCTTTGGCGAATGAACGGCTGGCGCCCGCTTGAATAATCGAGTGGCCCGTCGTCATCTATCCGCCGAACATCGTGTCGCTGTTGTAGGTGTAAAACCCGCGCCCGGTCTTGCGTCCAAGATGACCTGCCGCAATCATACGTTTGACTAGGGGCGGGCAAGCGTTGCGCGGCTCGTTCGTCATGCCGTACAGGGCCTCGCACAACAGCAACTGCGTGTCGAGTCCGACGAGGTCGAGCAATTCCAACGGGCCCATGGGATAGCCGAGGCCAACCTTGATGGCGCGGTCGATGTCCGCGGGCTCCGCAACGCCGGACTCGACCAGGCGGATCGCATCGTTGTTGAACGGCACGAGAAAATAGTTCAGGATGAAGCCAGGATTGTCTTTCGTCTTGACCGGCTTTTGTCCGAGCGCCACGCAGCATTCCCAGGCCGATTGCAACACTGCCTCGCTAGTCTTGAGGCCTGGCGACATCTCCACCAGCTTCATCAGTTGCGCCGGCAAGCAAAAATGCATGCCGACGACGCGATCATCGCGCCCGGAGCCCGCGGCAATTTCGGTGATCGAAAGCGTCGAAGTATTAGACGCGAAAATCGTGTGCGCCGGACAAACTTTGTTCAGCAGACTGAGCAACCCATGTTTCGCCGGTAGATCTTCGAACACGGCTTCGATCACCAAATCGCATTGCGCCAGATCGTCAATCTGAGTCGTGCTGATCAGGTTTGCCATGATGGTGTCGACTTGCTCGAGGGTGAGCTTGGCCTTCGCCACGGATTTGGCGAAAAAACCTTGCGTTTGCTTACGCGCCTTATCCAACGCGTCGGGACGCGTATCGAACACGATGCTGCGAAACCCCGCACGGGCGGCGACGATGGCGATGCCCGCGCCCATGGTGCCACAACCCGCGATGCCAATGGTTTGAATGTCCACGTTATTTCTCGATGAAGCTTTTGCCGATGAATTGGCGATGCACCTGGTTGGTGCCCTCCCAAATCTGGGTGATCTTCGCGTCGCGCATGAGCCGCTCGACGCGGTAATCTTTGCAGTATCCATAACCTCCGTGCAACTGAACCGCTTCCGTGGCGATGCGCATGGCGAGATCGGACGCGCGCATTTTCAGCATCGACGCTTCCACGCCGAAATCCGCTTCGCCTTGATCGACCAGTCGTGCGATGTACCACAGCCATGCCTCGCATTGCGCCAACTCCGCGGCGAGATCGGCGATTAGAAATTGTATGCCTTGGAACTCCAAAATCTTTCGACCCGATTGCCTGCGCGCGTTGATGTAGGCCACGGCATCTTCGAACGCCGCGCGGGCGATGCCCAGGGCATGGGCCGCGACGCTGGGGCGAGATTTGTTCAGCGAAGCCAGAAGAATGTTGAGACCCGCGCCGGGCGCGCCCAGTAAATTTGCGCGCGGCACTTTGCAGCCATCAAACGCAAGTGCTGCCGTGCTCGAAGCGCGATGACCCATCTTGTCTTCCTTACGCAAGACGCTAAGCCCCGGCGTATTTTTCTCGATAATGAGGGCGGAAATCGACGCTTTGCTGTCGTCGATCTCGCTCCATTTGCCGAACACCAACAACAGATCCGCCACGTCGCCATTGGTGATAAACGTCTTAGCGCCGTTGACGACGATGTCGTCGCCGCTCGGTTTGAATTTGGTTTTCATGCCCGTTGCGTCGGAGCCGGCAGACGGCTCTGTAATCACCAGAGCTGCGAGCCCGCCAGCGGCGATGATAGGCAAAAGCCTTCGCTTCTGTTGTTCGCTGCCGAAATCTATCAAGGGTTTGATGGCGTGAAAATTCGTCGCCCAGATGATCCCGGTCGAGGCGCACGCCTTGCTGATTTCACGCACGCAGGCGAGGTAAGCCGCGTAGGATAACGGTGTGCCGCCGTAGGCTTCGGGAATGAACATGGCGTTCAAGCCGAGCGCGTTGATCGCCTTCACGTTGTCCCATGGAAATTCGGCGCTGCGGTCGTAGTGTGCAGCGCGCGGCGCGATCTCTTCTCGAGACAACGCGCGCACGCTTTCCAACAACGCGAGTTCTTCCGCGTTGAACGCGGGCAATTTGTCGAGGCGGCCGAAAACGTTCATCGATCGTTGAACTGCGCTTTGCGCTTTTCGAGGAACGCCGTCATGCCTTCATTCGCGTCTTGAGTTTGGTAGGCCTGAGTCGATAGATCTGCTTCGACCTGCAATCCTTGATCGAGGGGCATGCCAAGCGCGTGGCCGACCGCTTGGCGCGCGAAACGCGACGTCGAAACACTGTGCTGGCTGAAACCGCGGGCGAACTCGATGCCCGATGCGAGCAGGTCGCCATCGACGAGACGATTTATAAGGCCGACACGTTCTGCCTCCACTGCCTCGACGTTGCGCCCCGAAAGTATCATCTCGAGCGCACGGGATTCGCCGATCAAGCGCGGCAGACGCTGGGTGCCGCCATAGCCGGGGATGAGGCCCAGCTTGATTTCCGGCAGCGCCATTTTGGCGTGGCGGGCGGCGAGCCGAAATGTGCAGGCGAGGGCCAACTCCAAGCCGCCGCCGAATGCGTAACCGTTGATCAAGGCGATTGAAGGAATAGACAAGTCATCGAGTTTTGCAAAAATTCGTTGTCCCAATTGCGCGCCAGCGTGCTGCTCCGCCGCGGAGCGGCCCAGCAATTCCTTGATGTCGGCGCCAGCGCAGAAGGCTTTGGCGCCCGCGCCGGTGATGAAGAGTGCGCGGGCATCGCTGGCCGCCGCGGCGTCGAACGCCTCGCCGAGATCGCGAATGATGGCGAACGACAGCGCGTTCAACGCCTCCGGCCGGTTGAGGGTGATCAGCGTGAATTCTTCGACGCGGCTTAGTTCGACCGCCATGCCTCAGGCTTCTTTCGCTTTGGCCGCATCGGTCCAGCGCACGGGCGTCGGTTGTATGCGCCCGCTCTTCGCCCATTCCACTAACTCGCGCTTGAGCGCCTTGCCGCTGGGCGTGAGCGGAAACGCATCGAGCCGAATGAAATATTCCGGCATGTCGAATTTGGATAGCCCCGCTTGATGCAAATGCTCGAGCAGTTCGTAAGCGTCAAGGGCAGCGCCATCGCGGGCAATGATCGCCAAACACACTTTTTCGCCGAGCCGACTGTCGGCAACGGCAAACGCGGCGGCCTTCTGCACCTGGGGATGACGATGGGCGAGGTCTTCGATCCGCGCCGGATAAATGTTGTGGCCGCCGCGGATGATGAGGTCTTTCTTGCGGCCGACGAAATGCAGATTGCCGCGCGGATCGAGCCGGCCGAGGTCGCCGCTCATCAGAAAACCCTCGCGGTTAAAAGAACTTTCCGTAGCGCTTTGATTATCGAAATAGCCTAACATCAGCATCGCGCCGCGGCCACCGATCTCGCCCACTTCGCCGGGCTTCGCTGCGTGATCGGCATGGTCTTGGCTGAAGATTTTCACTTCATACACTGCGCAGCAACGACCACAGGTCTTGACGATGGTGTCACGATCGTCGCTCGGCAGGGTGTATTGGTGAGAGCCGTTCTCCGTCATGCCGTACACGTTTTGCGGCAGCGTGCCTTGATCGAGAAAGGTCCGCGCGGTTTCTTCGGGGATGGGCGCGCCCGCCATATAAAAAACCTTGACGTTACCGAGACGCTGCAAGCCACGTTGTTTCATGGCCGCTTGGATATCGATGGCGTGGGTCGGTACGCCCATGACATAGGTCGCGCCGCTTTCGAGGATCCAGTCGAGGGGTTCGATGCCGGACGGCGGATCGTTCACCACCAACTCGCAGCCGGCGACCAGGCTTTGCTCCAGCGCGACGGTGCCGATGTGGTGGCTCATGGGACTCAGCG
>JAYTGZ010000317.1:0-5785 GCA_043733025.1 Pseudomonadota bacterium
TAACGCGCCGGCGGCGTAATAGGCCTACCGTTCGGCGCTGGCGCCGGGCACCAGGATCTCACGATTGCCGTTGCTCTGCATCGGTGTCACCATGCCGGCCCGCTCCATTTCTTCGATCAGCCGAGCGGCGCGGTTATAGCCGATACGAAGATGGCGCTGCACCAGGGAAATCGAAGCACGGCGTGACTTCAGCACCACTTCAACCGCTTGGTCGTAGAGCGGATCTTTCTCGCCGCCGCCGGGGCCGCCGCTCAGCAGATCCTCGCTCCCCTCGGCGTTCTCCGGGCCATCCAGGATGCCTTCGACATAGTTGGGCTCGCCCTGCTCCTTCAAGTACTCGACTACTTTGTGGACTTCTTGGTCGGCGACGAAGGCGCCATGAACCCGCTGCGGATAGCCGGAGCCGGGCGGTAAATAGAGCATATCGCCCTGCCCCAGCAGCGCTTCCGCCCCCATCCGATCCAGGATCGTGCGCGAATCGATCTTGCTCGATACTTGGAAAGCGATGCGCGTCGGGATGTTAGCTTTGATCAGACCGGTGATCACATCGACCGAGGGACGCTGGGTCGCCAAAATCAAGTTAATGCCCGACGCCCGCGCCTTCTGTGCCAAGCGCGCGATGAGTTCTTCGACTTTCTTGCCCACCACCATCATGAGATCGGCCAATTCGTCGATCACCACGACGATGAGCGGCAACGACTCCAGCGCCTCGGGCTGATCCGGCGTCAAACTGAAGGGATTCTTGAGCGGGTTGTCGGCCTTCTCCGCTTCGGCGACCTTATTGTTGTAGCCCGCGAGATTTCGCACGCCAAGCGCCGACATGAGCTTATAACGCCGATCCATCTCGGCGATACACCAATTTAGCGCCGCGCCCGCTTGGCGCATATCCGTCACCACCGGTGCGAGCAAATGGGGAATGCCTTCATAGACGGACAACTCCAACATTTTCGGATCAATCAAAATCAAGCGTATCTGCTTCGGCGAAGCCTTGTAGAGCAAGCTCAAGATCATGGCGTTGATCGCCACGGATTTGCCGGAACCGGTGGTTCCCGCCACCAGCAAGTGCGGCATTTTCGCGAGATCTGCAACAATCGGATAACCGGCTATGTCCTTGCCCAGCGCCAAGGTAATCGGCGAGGCCATATCGGCGTAGACCTTGGAACTCAATATCTCCGACAGGCGCACCACTTGGCGTTTTGGATTGGGAATCTCCAATCCCATGCAACTCTTGCCGGGTATGGTTTCCACCACACGGATCGACGCCACTGACAGCGATCGAGCGAGATCCTTGACCAAACTCACGATCTGGCTGCCCTTGACGCCCACCGCCGGCTCGATTTCGTAGCGCGTCACCACCGGGCCGGGATAGGCCGCCAACACTTTCACCTGAACGTTGAATTCGAGCAGCTTCTTCTCGATCAGGCGCGAGGTGAATTCCAGCGCATCCGTCGCCATCGTTTCCACTTGGGCGGCCGGAGCGTCGAGCAAAGACAGTGGCGGCAATTCTGAATCCGGCAGGTCGGCAAACAGCGGCACTTGTTTTTCCTGCGCTACCCGCGCGGACTTCACCACCTCCGGCGCCGGCGGCGCAATGAGCACCGGTTCGCGTTGCTCGAACATGCGCGTCAGTTCGCCCACGCTTTCTTCGCGCTCGATCTGCGCTTCTTCGCCGGCGCGCCGGTCGCGCCAAGCCTGATAACGCTGGCGCAGCGTCAGAAACAGCAATTCCAGCGCGTGCCCGGTCTTCTCCGCTAATCGAATCCAGGAGAGGCCAGTGAATAGGCTAAAGCCAATGGCGAATACGACCAGCATTAACAGAGTTGCGCCGGTGAAGCCAAATCCCGCGGTTAGGGCGCGCGAAATGAGCGCGCCCAACATTCCGCCGGGCGCCCCAGGCAATTCGGCCCCGAGGCTGTTGAATCGCAAAGCTTCAAGTCCCGCGCTCGCCAGCAGCAGCAGAATAAAACCGAGGGAAGTGACCGCGGCGGAATGGCGATCGATGAGCCCGGCGAAATCCAAGCGGCGATAGCTATGCAGCACCACGACAAACGCCAACGCCGCCCACCACCACGCCGAGACTCCGAATATGGACAGCAGAATGTCCGACAACCACGCGCCAAACGGCCCGCCGGTGTTACGGACGGTGTCGCTGTTCGCGGTGTGGGACCAGCCCGGATCGCTGCGATGGAAGGTGAACAGAATCAGCGCTAGATAACAACCCAGTGCCGCCAGAAACAACCACGACGCTTCGCGCAACAAGCGCGTTAACTTAGGTGAGATGGGCTCGGCGGGGCGCGCCATGGTGGGCTTGAACAATCCGAACATTGTGACCATTTAAAACAAATATAGGGACAATTATAACGTCATCGATCTCGACAAAGCTCGGAAATACCCGGAAAATTCATACTCAAATCAACGAATTCGCCATCATGACTACAAAACACCATAGTCTTATCATTCTTGGTTCCGGCCCCGCCGGCTATTCCGCCGCCGTCTATGCTGCCCGCGCCAACCTGAAACCCGTTTTGATTACCGGCCTCGCCCAAGGCGGCCAACTCACGACCACCACCGACGTAGACAACTGGCCCGCCGACGCCGATGGCGTACAAGGGCCGGAATTGATGGAGCGTTTCCTAAAGCACGCGGAACGGTTCGGCACCGAAATCGTGTTCGACCATATCAACCGCGTTCAACTCAAGGAAAAGCCCTTTACCTTAATCGGCGATTCCGCGACCTACACCTGCGACGCACTCATCATCGCCACTGGCGCCTCGGCACGCTATCTGGGCCTGCCCTCGGAAAGCGCGTTCATGGGGAAAGGCGTGTCCGCCTGCGCCACCTGCGATGGCTTTTTTTACAAAGGTGAAGATGTCGCTGTGATCGGTGGCGGCAATACCGCTGTAGAAGAAGCGCTCTATCTTAGCAATATCGCCAAGAGCGTCACCTTGGTGCATCGCCGCGACAAGCTGCGCGCGGAAGCGATCTTGGTGGACAAACTCATGGACCGCGTGAAGAACGGCAACCTGCGCATCGAGTGGAACCAGGCCCTGGACGAAGTCCTCGGCGATCAAACCGGTGTCACCGGCATACGCATCACGGGCACGACGGAATCGACCACCAAGGACATGCCGTTGACAGGCGTGTTCATCGCCATCGGCCACACGCCCAACACGCAAATCTTCGACGGCCAGTTGGACATGGCCAACGGCTACATCAAGACTAAGAGCGGCAACAATGGCAACGCCACCGCGACCAACATTCCCGGTGTGTTCGCCGCGGGCGACGTGCAAGATCATGTCTATCGCCAAGCGGTGACCAGCGCGGGTTCCGGCTGCATGGCCGCGCTCGACGCGCAGAAATATTTAGAAGATTTGCATTGACAACATCTGGGGTTCGATAGGACACCCCGTGAAACACCCCGCCAAGATTGGCGCTCCAGCCTTACCGGCCGAACAGGACAATGAATTCGCGCTGTTCCGCGATGCCGTCGCCGACGTCCAACCGGTGCGCGTGCCGGACAAGGCCCTGCTCGAAAAGCCGCGCCCCAAGCCGATCCCCAGCCAGTTGCTGCGCGATGATCGCGAGGTATTGAAAGAAGCACTAAGTGATCCGCTACCCGGCGCCGACGGATTCGAGACCTCGGAGACAGCGGTCTTCGTGCGGCCCGGCTTGCCGAAAAATATCGTGCGCCGGTTACGCAACGGCCACTGGTCGGTACGTTATGAATTGGATCTGCACGGCTACACGGGCGACGAAGCGCGCACCGAGTTCGTTGCCTTCCTCAATCGCGCCCGCCGCGACGGCGAACGCTGTGTGCGCATCATTCACGGCAAAGGGCTGCGCTCACCGACGGGCGAGGCGGTGCTCAAACAAAAAGTTCGTCACTGGCTCACGCAGCGCGACGAGATCCTCGCATTTGTAGAAGCCGCGCCCGCGCAAGGCGGCAGCGGCGCCGTCGTCGTGCTGCTGAAATCCAAAACGCCTAGTCCGCAAGAGTTTCACGAGCGATAGGTTTTACCTTGAATTAAGCGTACACTCGCGGCTCGAATTTTTTGCGTCTAGCGATAATCAGGGATGAAAAACATACAAGTCGGACTCGTCATGGGCAGTAGTAGCGATTGGGAGGTGATGCAACATGCCGCCCAGCAACTAGATGCCTTCGCCGTGCCGTTCGAAGCCAAAGTCGTGTCCGCCCACCGCACCCCGGACGATATGTTCCGCTACGCCGAGAGCGCCGCCCCGCGCGGCCTGCAGGCCATCATTGCCGGCGCCGGCGGCGCGGCGCACCTGCCGGGCATGCTCGCTTCCAAAACTACTGTCCCCGTACTCGGCGTGCCGGTGCCGTCGAAGTATCTAAGCGGTGAAGACTCGCTTTACTCTATTGTGCAAATGCCCAAGGGCATACCGGTCGCGACATTCGCCATTGGCGAAGCCGGTGCGGCAAATGCCGCCTTGTTCGCCGTCGCCTTGTTGGCGCTGCACGATCCGGAACTCGCGAAAAAATTAGCGGCCTTCCGCGCGCAGCAAGTCGACGCCGTCCGCGCCATGACCCTTCCGCCCGGCCCGAATAAAAAGTGATCCTTCCTGGCAGCACGCTCGGCTTGCTCGGCGGCGGGCAACTCGGGCGGATGTTCACCAGCGCCGCACGCACCATGGGATACGACGTCATCGTGCTCGATCCCGATCCCGCCAGTCCCGCGGCGCATTTCGCGACTGAGCATCTATGCGCCGATTTTCATGATCAGCGAGCGCTTGAAAGTTTGGCGAGGCGCTGCGCAGCGGTGACCACGGAATTCGAGAATCCACCGGCGGACAGCCTGGCGTGGTTGGCTGAGCGCATCCCCGTGCGCCCCGGCGCGAGCGCGGTCGCCATCGCGCAGGATCGCATTCGCGAAAAATCGTTCTTCGCGGACAACGGTTTCCCGGTGGGCCCGTTTGCAATAATCAGAAGTGGAACCGATATCGAAACGGCGGATCGCGCCATCAAGTTTCCGGCAATCCTCAAAACTGCGCGCTTCGGCTATGACGGCAAGGGCCAGGCGCGCGTGGCAAGCGAGGAAGCCGCAGGCGAGAGCTTTCATTCCTGGCGCGCCGTTCCCTGTGTCCTGGAACAATTGCTGCCGCTCAAGCTAGAAGTATCCGTGGTCCTGGCGCGCGGCAAAGATGGCGCAGTCGCGACATTTCCCGTCGCGGAGAACCGCCATGAAAATGGCATCCTCGATATCAGCATCGCGCCCGCGCGAATTTCCGCCCGCCTTACCGCCCAAGCCCAGGAAATCGCCGAGCGCCTCGCCGCCAAGCTTGATTACCGCGGAGTGCTTGCAGTGGAGTTTTTCGTAGTCGACGGGAAAGATGGGCAAGAGCAACTACTCATCAACGAAATCGCACCGCGTCCGCACAACAGCGGGCACTACACAATCGATGCGTGCCTCACTAGCCAGTTCGAGCAACAGGTGCGCGCATTGTGCGGCTTGTCATTGGGCCCGACGACGCAGCACACGCCTGCCGTGATGGTCAATCTGTTAGGCGACGTGTGGAAAAATAATGTGCTCGCCGCCGACGAGATTCTTCAAGAACCCAACGCGAAACTGCATCTCTACGGCAAGCACGAAGCGCGCGAAGGCCGCAAGATGGGGCATTACACCATCCTTGGAAGTGACATTGAAAGCGCGTTGGCCTCGGCTCTCGACATAAAACGGCGATTGGTCTAACGCCGCCGCGCCACGAGGCGCATGGCCCGAGGCCAGCCCCTCCAGCTTGCCTCCCGGCAAGGCATGTTCTGCGA
>JAYTGZ010000318.1:0-9374 GCA_043733025.1 Pseudomonadota bacterium
CACTCGACGGCGCATCTGCTCGCCTACGCGGTGAAGGCGTTATTTCCCGACGCGCAGGTGACCATCGGCCCGGTGATCGAGAACGGTTTCTATTACGACTTCTCCTACAAGCGCCCGTTTACGCCGGAAGATTTGACCAAGATCGAACAGAAAATGGCCGAGTTGGCGAAGCAGGATTTTCCGATTGTGCGCGAAGCATGGGAACGCGACAAAGCCGTCGAGTTCTTCAAGAATTCCGGCGAGCATTACAAGGCCGAAATCATCGCTTCGATTCCGGCGGACCAGAAGATTGGGCTTTACCGTGAGGGGGATTTCGTCGACTTGTGCCGCGGACCCCACGTGCCGTCGACGGGCAAGCTCAAGGTCTTCAAGCTAATGAAGCTGGCGGGCGCCTATTGGCGCGGCGATTCGAAGAACGAGATGTTGCAGCGTATTTACGGCACGGCCTGGGCGAGGAAAGAGGACCAGGAAGCGTATCTGCATATGCTGGAAGAAGCCGAAAAGCGCGACCATCGCAAGCTAGGCAAGCAACTTGATCTCTTCCACATGCAAGACGAAGCGCCGGGCATGGTGTTTTGGCATCCTAAAGGCTGGACCCTGTGGCAACAGGTCGAGCAATACATGCGCAAAATCTATCAGGACAATGGCTACCAAGAGGTGAAGTGCCCACAGATTATCGATCGTTCGCTGTGGGAAAAATCCGGCCACTGGGAAAACTTTAAAGAGAACATGTTTACCACGGCGTCGGAAAATCGAGACTACGCGGTGAAGCCAATGAACTGTCCGGGGCATATTCAGGTGTTCAATTCCGACTTGCGCAGTTACCGCGATTTACCGCTACGTTACGGCGAGTTCGGTTCCTGTCACCGCAACGAACCGTCGGGTGCGTTGCACGGCATCATGCGTGTGCGCGCCTTCACCCAGGACGATGGCCATATTTTCTGCACCGAGGATCAAATTCAGCCGGAATGCGTGGCCTACACGGCATTGCTACAAAAAGTCTACTCGGTATTTGGCTTCAGGGACATCGTTTATAAGCTCGCATTGCGCCCCGAGAAGCGCGTTGGCGCCGATAATCTTTGGGACAAGGCTGAAGCCGCGCTGGCGATTTCGCTGCAAGCCAGTGGCGTGCCCTACGAACGGTTACCGGGAGAGGGCGCGTTTTACGGCCCGAAGATCGAATATCACCTCAAGGACAGCATCGGCCGTTCCTGGCAGTGCGGCACCATGCAGGTGGATTTCTCCATGCCTGAGCGCTTAGGAGCGGAATATGTCGCCGACGACAACACCCGCAAAGTTCCAGTGATGCTGCACCGGGCGATGATCGGTTCGATGGAGCGATTCATCGGCATCTTGATCGAGAACTACGCCGGTGTGTTGCCGTTATGGCTTGCGCCCGCGCAAGTCGTGGTCATGAACGTATCGGAGCATCAAGCCGCGTATGTCAGCGAAGTGAACGATGCGCTGAAATCCGCCGGATTCCGGGCCAAGGCGGATTTGCGAAATGAAAAAATTTCCTATAAAATTCGAGAACATAGTATGCAAAAGTTACCCTACCAAGTAATTTTGGGGGATAAAGAATTAGCGGCGCGGACGATTGCGATCCGAACCCGTAAGGGGGAAGATTTGGGGCAAATGCCCATCGCCTCGTTCATAGATCGGCTCAGGTCTGAGCTTGCTGCCACGTTCGCGTGAGTATTTAGGTCCCGTGGTAATTCGGTTAGTAGGATTGGCCGTACATGGATTGTGTGAATTCTAGGGAGGCATCGCAATAGCCCAGGAAAAAGAACTGCGACTCAACGGGGAAATCACTGCTCCCGAGATTCGTTTGATCGGAAAAGACAGTGAGCAGATCGGTGTGGTGAGCTTAGCAACCGCCCAGACCATGGCGGAAGAGGCTGAATTGGATTTGGTGGAAATTTCGCCATCCGCGAGTCCGCCCGTTTGCCGAATCATGGATTTTGGCAAACACAAATACCGAGAGAGCAAAAAAGCTCACGAGGCAAAGCTCAAGCAAAAGCAGATTCAGGTCAAAGAAGTTAAGTTCCGCCCCGGCACCGATGAGGGGGACTACCAGATCAAGTTGCGCAACCTGATCAAGTTTCTCTCGGAAGGCGACAAGGCCAAAGTGTCACTGCGGTTTAAAGGCCGCGAAATGGCCCATCAAGAATTGGGCTTCAATTTGTTGAAGCGAGTGGAAGGTGACTTAACGGCCTACGGCGCCGTGGAGCAGTTTCCGAAGATGGAAGGCCGCCAATTGGTGATGGTTGTGGGGCCAAAGAAAAAGCAAGTGTAGTTGTAGTAACCAAGGCGTGTTCGGGTTGTTGAAGTGTTCCGAAGGAACCACCCGACGCGAATCTCGGGACGCACTGAATAAGTTCGAGTTCTAAGTGAGACAAGGCGCGAGCCAAAAAATATCGACCCCGCATATTAATGATGTGTAAGGAGATGTTTGTTGTGAGCCAAATATTACTACGACGAAATCGGACTTATTCAGCGCTTCCCTAAATCAAAATCGGAGTTAGCAATGCCTAAGATGAAGACCAAGAGCGGGGCCGCCAAGCGCTTTAAGGTGCGTGGTTCCGGAAGCGTCAAACGCTCGCAAGCCTTCAAGCGTCATATTCTGACCAAGAAGACCACCAAGAACAAACGCCAACTGCGCGGTACGACAGGTGTGCACGACAGCAACATGGGCTCGATACGAGCCATGATGCCCTACGCCTAAAGGAGGATAGCGATGCCAAGAGTTAAGCGTGGGGTTACGGCGCATGCCCGTCACAAAAAGATCATCGACCAAGCCAAAGGCTATCGTGGTCGCCGTAAGAACGTATACCGGATCGCTAAAGAGGCGGTCATGCGCGCCGGGCAATACGCCTATCGCGATCGCCGCAATCGCAAGCGCGATTTTCGCGGACTGTGGATCGCGCGCATCAACGCCGCGGCCCGGGAAGCCGGAATGAAATACAGCACGTTCATGAATGGCCTGAAGAAAGCCGCCATTGAGATCGACCGCAAAGTGCTGGCGGACATCGCCGTGTTTGATAAGGCGGCATTTCAAAAATTGGTCGAACAAGCGAAGACCAGCCTCTCAAGCTAATTTCTTCAGAGAACACTCGGGAGGCCGCAGGCCTCTTTTTTTTTAGCATTTATTACCATGGCTCTCCTCGAAAACCTTGATGGGCTTGTGCGTGACGCGCTGGGGACCCTAGCGGCTGTCAACGATGCGCCGGAATTGGAGCAGGTCAAGGCACGCTACCTGGGTAAGGCCGGAAGCCTGACCGGCTTGCTAAAACAACTGGGTACCCTCGAGCCTGACGAACGCCGCGAGGCTGGCGCTCGAGTGAACACGGCGAAAGTCGCAGTTGAGAAGGCCTTGGAGCAGCATCGTGAGCGGCTGGCGGCCAAGACGTTGGAAGCAAAGCTTGCCGCAGAGGCTTTAGATGTCACGCTTCCTGGACGTGGGTCGGGACAGGGTGCGTTACATCCTATTACCCAAACGATCGAACGCATTCGGGCTATTTTTGCTTCAGTTGGGTTTACCGTTGCCGAGGGCCCGGAGATAGAGACCGATTTCCATAATTTCACGGCCTTAAACATGCCCGAGGATCACCCGGCCCGGGCCATGCACGATACGTTCTACATCGACGATAAGCACGTCTTGCGTACCCATACCTCACCAGTGCAGGTGCGTTACATGCAGTCCCATCGCCCGCCGATACGTATCATTGCGCCGGGCAGAGTATATCGCAGGGATTCGGATGTAACCCACACACCTATGTTTCATCAGATCGAGGGGCTTTGGGTAGATGAGCACGCCGACTTCGCCGGGCTCAAAGGCCTTTTAGTGGACTTCACGCGGCAATTTTTTGAGCGCGATGATCTACCGGCGCGTTTCCGCCCCTCATTCTTTCCTTTTACCGAGCCTTCAGCTGAAATGGATATCGGTTGCGTGAACTGTGCCAGCCGGGGCTGCCGGGTGTGCAGCCAAACCGGCTGGCTTGAGGTGCTCGGCTGCGGGATGGTGCATCCGTATGTGTTTGGGCATGTGGGGATCGACAGCGAACGTTACCCGGGCTTCGCATTTGGATTGGGGGTAGAACGGCTAGCCATGTTGCGTCATGGACTCAATGATTTACGGCTATTTTTTGAGAACGATTTGAGATTTTTGCGACAATTTGCTTAAGGTATTGCTTTTTTGTTGTGTTAGAAATAAAATTTTAAAATTAATGAGATATAAAACATTTCTAAAGTTAGCTAGCTCAAGAATTTGTGATCCTGATGAAATCACTCAATAAATGAAATTTTCCGAAAACTGGCTCCGCTCTTGGGTCAACCCTTCCCTAGATAGTCGGTCTTTGGCCGACAAGCTCACCATGAGCGGGCTGGAGGTTGAGTCCCGTGAGCGTCTTGAGCCAGGCTTTCACGGGGTGGTTATTGCTCGGGTGGTAGACGTGCGACCACATCCCAACGCCGATCGGCTCCGCGTATGCACCGTCGATGTCGGCGTTGATGAGATGCTGCAGATCGTTTGTGACGCACCCAATGTCGCTAATGGTGTCGTCGTTCCCTGCGCTAGGGTAGGTGCGAAAGTAGGGGACTTGGACATTAACTTGGCCAGTCTGCGCGGCGTAGAGTCGCGCGGCGTGCTCTGTTCTGCGAGCGAACTAGGGTTGTCGGACGATGCGTCCGGTCTATTGCTTTTGCCGCAAGGCGCACCTCTTGGAATGAATCTGGCGGCGTACCTCGATCTCAATGACACACTGTTTACCCTCAAGTTGACGCCCAATCGCGGGGATTGCTTGAGCATGGCCGGCCTCGCACGTGAAGTCGCGGCGTTGACCGCTGCACCGGTTACGGCGCCGTCGATCAAGGCGGTGAACCCGACCTTGGCTGGAAAACGTAACGTCATTCTCCAAGATGAAACGGCCTGCCCTTTGTATTGCGGGCGCGTGATCAAGCTGACGAAGCCCGCCTCGCCAACGCCGACCTGGATGAAATCTCGTCTCGAGCGGGCCGGTTTGCGGCCCATTAGCCCGGTGGTCGATGTTACAAACTACGTCATGCTGGAGTTTGGGCAACCGCTCCACGCGTTCGATCAGGCGAAATTGCTTGGCGACATCGTCGTACGTTTCGCAAAGCCGGGCGAATCGTTAGTGCTGCTCGATCAACAACAGGTGCAACTGACCGCCGACATGCTGGTCATTGCCGATCAGACCGGGCCCGTTGCCCTCGGTGGCATTATGGGCGGAGAATCTAGCAGCGTTACCCCTGCAACAGATACGATTTTTCTCGAAGCGGCGTTCTTTGCGCCGGACGCGATTGCGGGAAGGCCGCGTCGCTTAGGCGTAATCAGTGATGCCGCCTATCGGTTCGAGCGAGGTGTCGATTTCGCCGCAACGAAGCCGGCAATCGAACGAGCGACGCAACTCGTCATCGCGATCTGCGGCGGCGAAGCCGGACCCATCACGGAAGCAAAGTCTGCGCTACCGCGGCGTAATCCGGTGCTAGTCAGGCCATCGCGTGTGCAACGCATTCTCGGCACAACGATAGCAATCGATGAGGTTATGTCGATTTTTTCTCGTCTCGGATGTACGCACCAGGCCGTCACCGAGGGCTTGCTGGTGACGCCGCCAAGCCATCGCTTCGATCTAACGATCGAAGCGGATTTCATCGAGGAAATCGCGCGCATCCACGGTTACGACAATATTCCGGCCACGCAACAGGCTACTACGGCCGCTCTGATGCCCCAACCTCAGGGGAAGCGAACCCTATTGGATATCGCGCGGCTATGGGTCAACCGCGACTACCAAGAGGTGGTCACCTACAGTTTTGTCGATGCCCGTTGGGAGAAGGATTTTTCCCCGACACTAAACCCAATACCGTTGCGGAATCCCATCGCGGAGCAGATGAGCAGAATGCGTACTACGTTGCTTGGGGGGTTAGTTGAGACCTTGCGTTTTAACCTCAATCGCAAACAGGACCGCGTCAGGATATTCGAGATCGGGCGCTGTTTTGTCTCATCCCCAGGCAGCGATTCCGACGAGGAACTCGTCGCCGACGTGGCGCAGCTAGGCCGGATCGGTGGTTTGTGCTATGGCAATCGTCATCCCGAACAGTGGGGGGAACCAGGGCGTCCCGTCGACTACTTCGACGTGAAGGCGGATCTGGAAGCGTGTTTTCACAATACGAAATTAACCTTCAAAAATTCAGATTCGTCTACATTACACCCGGGTCGATCGGCAGATGTGTTTCTGGATGAGCGGTTGGTCGGGTGGCTCGGCGAACTCAATCCGCGACTGTGCCAGAAGTACCAACTCCCCCTTGCCCCCGTCGTGTTTGAAATGGATACCGAGCCTCTTTTGCCGGTCCGGATCGCTAAGTGCGCCGAGATATCCAAATTTCCCCCGGTTCGCAGGGATATTGCGGTCATTGTTGACGATAAAGTATCGGCACGGGATTTGATAACATCGCTTATTTCCGCAGCTCCAGCGGTCGTAAGAGAGATCGTTTTATTCGATAATTTCCGTGGCGGAAAGATGCCTATAGGTAAAAAAAGCCTTGCATTTCGTATAGTTATAACTGATACTGAAAAAACTTTAACAGAAGAAGAAATCGAGAAAATCGACCGGTCTTTGAAACAGACCCTGGTTTCTCTTCATCAAGCACAACTAAGAAGTTAAGGAGGTTCCATGACTCTAACTAAGGCCGAGTTATCTGAACTTTTGTTCGAAAAAGTGGGATTGAACAAACGCGAAGCCAAAGACCTCGTCGAGAGCTTTTTCGAGGAAATTCGCATTGCACTTGAGCGTGGTGAGAGCGTGAAATTATCCGGGTTCGGGAATTTTCAGTTGCGCAACAAGCCCCAACGTCCTGGCCGCAATCCAAAAACCGGGGAAGAAATTCCGATTTCCGCGCGACGGGTTGTGACATTTCATGCCAGCCAAAAGCTTAAAGGTCTAGTCGAAAAGAATTATGGCGGCAATCCTTCCTAAAGAGGAACTCCCTCCGATCCCCGCGAAACGCTATTTTACAATCGGGGAAGTCAGCGATTTATGCGGCGTGAAACCCCACGTGCTGCGTTATTGGGAGCAAGAGTTTACTCAGCTTAAACCCGTTAAGCGACGCGGCAACCGGCGCTACTATCAGCACCACGAAGTGCTATTGATTCGTCGGATCCGCGAACTACTCTACGAAGAAGGATTTACGATCAACGGTGCCCGTCATCGTCTTGATGAATCGACCCCAACCGCTGGGCGTAAGGCCGCCAAGGCTGACGCCGCCGCTGTTCGTGGCGAGATCAAATCCATTATTGAGTTGTTGCGCCTCTAGCGCCTAACTCGTTTGACCAGCTATAATCCATTCCTTCGGGGCGTAGCGCAGCCTGGTAGCGTACCTGCATGGGGTGCAGGTGGTCGGAGGTTCAAATCCTCTCGCCCCGACCAAAAAATCAAGGAGTTGCGACAATTCGCAACTCTTTTTTACTTTTACGGATCACTCAGCGTATTACAGCCGTAACAGCGGGCCGGTATAGAGCACCGGACCGGTCGGCGCGCCAGTCGGCGATCCGGCCTTCGGTTCTAGACTTACTGCAAGGGCCGGAATGTTCGGCATCGTATCAGCCTGATCCTTTGCCAGTTTGACTTGTATGCGCCCCGAACCGGGTATGAGGCCCAGCGATCGCGGTGCGCCGCCATTGGGCAGTGTCCACAGCTCAAGCGAACGATCGTCCGCGATCGTCGATGCCTGCACGATTTTCACCTCGAGCGCGCGTTCTCCTTCGACGTATCGGACCGTTAGGACGGGCTGGTTTTTGCTATCCGACAACACCGCCACGTACGACGGCGCCGTTTCCCGTTGCGGCGCGATGCCGAAAAAAAGCAGCAAGCCGAAGGCGAAACTGCTGGTGACCATGGCCAAGCCGCGCCAGAAATTGAGCGATTGAAATACGCTCGTTCGCGGCTCGGATTTGTGTATGCGTTGTTCGATCTTGCGCCACACCCGCCGCGCTGGATTTACCGGCGCCACGGCTTGCGCCATGGGCGCGAGCCGTTCGTCCCATTCCGCCACCGTGCGGCGCAAGGCCGCGTCGTCCCGCATCAAGCGCTCGAAGCGCTGGCGCGCACGACCGTGCAAGGTGCCTAGCGCATATTCGCTGGCGAGCATGTCGCGCAATTTAGGATTCCGATAGTTCATGTTCGCAAGCAATCCTTGAGTTGCGCAAGTCCGCGCCGCACATAAGTCTTCACCGTGCCCAGCGGTTCTTTAAGATGATCCGCCAACTCCGAATGGGTGAGGCCGTGCAGGAACGCCAGCGCGATGGTCTGCCGCTCACGCGCCGCGAGCCGTTGCAGACAGGAAAAGAGGCTCTTCGTCACGGAACTTTGCACCAACTGCTCCAGCGGCCCGAGGGCGTCATCGGGAATCGATTCGAACAGCGTTTCGTCGTCGGTCGCGATCTCTCGCCGTGGCCGCCTGAGCCAGTCGAGGCAGCG
The DNA here is from genome assembly GCA_043733025.1 of Pseudomonadota bacterium. Lineage (GTDB taxonomy): Bacteria > Pseudomonadota > Gammaproteobacteria > Burkholderiales > JALYOK01 > JALYOK01. The sequence goes on from JAYTGZ010000318.1 coordinate 8,493, forward strand.
ATTGCGGACGATGGTCGTCATCCACGTAAGCGGCGCGGCCAGGGAGATATTGTATTCCCCGGCGTGTTGCCAAATGCTCACAAACGCTTCCTGCAGCACTTCCTCCGCCCAATCCTGGCGCCTAAGAAGTCTGAGTGCGACGCCAAACAAGCGCGCCGAGCTGATCTCGTATAGCTTCGCGAAGGCCCGCTGGTCGCGGCGGGCCGCCGCGGCGAGTAAGTCCGCGAGTGGATCGACAGTGGTCATTGTTGAGTCGCCTTGACGGTTCTATAAGGAATATACGCAGCCTAGCGCTAACCGGATGTCAGCGAGTCTTTCTTCCAATAGACATCCTCAACGCCATGATGCCGGTTTAGCACACGGCACAGCACGAACAACAGATCCGACAACCGATTGAGGTAATGAAGCCCCGGCTGGGAAACCGTTTCGATTTGCGCCAGCACCACCAGCCGTCGTTCGGCGCGGCGGCAGACCGTCCGCGCCGCGTGACAGATGGCGGCGGCGCGGGAACCGCCCGGCAAGATGAATTCCTTGAGCGCGGGCAGAGTATCGTTGTCTTCGTCCAGCCATTGTTCCAGTAGCGTGACGTGCTGATCGGTGAGGCTGGTATGACCCGGGATCGCCAATTCCCCACCGAGATCGAACAGCCGATGCTGAATCGACGTCAGTCGTTGGCGGACCCGATCCGGCAAGGCTTCCGTCAGCAGAAGTCCCATTGCGCTGTTGAGTTCGTCGATGTCGCCCATGGCCTCGACTCGGGCGTGGTGTTTGGGAATGCGCGATCCGCCGGCTAGGCCTGTGGTTCCGTCATCGCCGGTTCGCGTGTATATTCGGGTTAATCGATTTGCCATGAAGTTTAGTTGTTCAAATTAACCATTAATT
>JAYTGZ010000319.1:0-2351 GCA_043733025.1 Pseudomonadota bacterium
GATAGGCAGCCCGCGGCGTCGCTCGAACGGGGTAAACAGATCGTCTCCCGGAAAATACCGATGCACCGGCTCCTGCGGATTCGACCCATCGACGATGGCCGCCGCCGCCCGCGGCGGTAGTTGCTCGGCTCGCTGCACCCAGGCAAGTTGCCCTGGACCCCGAAAATAGCTTAAACTCACAAACTTTTCCGAATTTTCGTCAGGGCAGAACTATGGTTGTTATTCGTCTAGCTCGCGGTGGCTCTAAAAACCGCCCGTTTCATAATATCGTTGTCGCCGATTCGCGCAATCGCCGCGACGGCCGCTTTATCGAGCGCGTCGGCTTCTACAACCCGATGCTCAAGGATGGCCCGGATCAACTGCGCATCAGTCTTGATCGCGTCACTTATTGGCAGAGCAAAGGCGCTAAAGCCTCCGACGCCGTTGTGAAGCTGATCAAGCGTGGCGGCCAAGCGGTCGCTGCTGTCTAGCGACTCGTCGCAGCAGACGCCACCGGACGATCTGGTGGTGATGGGGCAAGTGATCGCCCCGTTCGGCATCAAGGGTTGGCTGCGGATACGCTCCTTTACGGATGAGGTCGACACCCTCGCGGGTTACTCGAACTGGTGGTTGCAATTGGCGTCCGGCTGGAAAATGTTCCAACTCGCCGATTCCGGGGTCGGAAATAAAGGCGTGACTGCCCTCTTATCCGAGATTACCGACCGGACCCAAGCGGAGACACTACGCAACGCGCAGATCGCGGTGTCGCGGTCGGCACTGCCGCGGCTTGAAAACGATGAATTTTACTGGGCCGATTTGATCGGCTTTGCGGTCGAAACGCGGGAACAAGCCAAGCTGGGCATATTGGATGGATTGCTGGAAACCGGTGTGGCGGATGTGCTGGTGGTGAAAGGCGAAGCCGAACATTTGATTCCGGCGGCGCTGATCAAAGAAGTCGATATAAATAGTAAACGCATCATCGTTGACTGGGGTTTGGATTACTAATTTGCAGTTCGACGTCATTACGCTGTTCCCGCCCATGTTCGAAGCCGTGACCCACTACGGCATCACGCGCAGAGCATTTGAGGAAAAGCGTTACGAACTGCATACGTGGAATCCGCGGGATTTCACCGAGAATAGTTACCGGACGGTCGATGACCGTCCTTACGGCGGCGGGCCCGGCATGGTGATGTTGGCCGAGCCGCTGGGCAAGGCGATACGCGCGGCGAAGGCAAGGCAAACCGCTGCTGGAATCGCGAAGCCAACGGTGGTGAGCCTCTCGCCCCAGGGCGAGCGCTTGCATCACAATATGGTGATGCAATTGGCGGGCGAAGCGGGATTGATCCTGATCGCCGGCCGATACGAGGCCATCGACGAGCGGCTATCGCAGCGCGAAGTGGATCGTGAGATATCGGTCGGCGATTTCGTGTTGTCGGGCGGCGAATTGCCCGCCATGGCGATCATCGACGCGATCGTTCGGCAATTGCCCGGCGTGTTGCACGATGCGGATTCCGCCAAGCAGGATTCGTTCGTACACGGACTGTTGGATTGCCCGCACTACACGCGGCCGGAAGTGTATGAAAGCATGGAGGTACCCGCCGTGTTAATGTCCGGCCACCATGCGGATATCGAACGCTGGCGCAAGAAACAAGCGTTGGGCCGGACTTGGCAGCGGCGGCCCGACTTGTTGGCGAGCTATGCGCTGACGAAACAAGAAGCCAAGTTGCTGGAAGAATTCAAGCAGGAACAGTTGTAAACACAAAACGCGCCCATCATGAAAGACAGGCTGTTGAATCATGCGCTGGGTGAAAGTTAACTAAGCAAGGAGTGTCACATGGATATCATCCAACAACTCGAGCAGGAAGAAATCGCTCGTCTCGATAAGAAAATCCCCGACTTCGCCCCCGGCGACACGGTCATCGTCAATGTCAAAGTGGTTGAAGGCGAACGCAAGCGCGTGCAGGCGTACGAAGGCGTAGTCATCGCTAAGCGCAACCGCAGCCTAAACTCGTCGTTCATCGTGCGCAAGATCTCCTCCGGCGAAGGCGTGGAGCGAACATTCCAGACCTATTCGCCCCTCATCGCCAGCATCGAAGTCAAGCGTCGCGGTGATGTACGTCGCGCCAAACTTTACTACCTGCGCGACCGTTCGGGAAAATCGGCGCGGATCAAGGAAAAGCTCAAGCGTCGCGAGCAAGCGCCACCCGCTGCGGAATAAATTCCCTAGGAGTCTGTCGGACTTTCCCCTGGAGAGGAGTTGTCCATGGCGGTAAAATGAAGGCCAGTACCGAACCAAGAGCAAGAGTGATCAATGCGCGGATTGATCACAATAGAGCGTCAAACCGACTAGCTGCTACCGCCTGCGGTTGAGG
>JAYTGZ010000320.1:0-2196 GCA_043733025.1 Pseudomonadota bacterium
GGCCGCGATCAGCTTCAGGCAAAACGCAACACCAGTGAGCAACTGCACGGTGACGAGGGCGTGGCTGCGGGCGTGCATCAGGGTGGTGACGAATAATCCGAGGCCGCAGAAATTGAGCGCCGTTCCCAGCGCAAAGGGAATTTCCGATATCGGCTGCGCGTCATAGCCGTCACCGTAGCTTGGCTGGACATCAATCACGACGCCGGCGCCAAAAAAAGGTATCGATGGATTGAGCTGGGAAATCAACCACAGGCAGAGCAACGCCAATCCGATATCGACCGTTAGGCCGGGCAGAAACAGTTCTCGCCGCCAGCGCGACAAACTCGCCTCCGCCGTTGTATGCCGCCCCAGCCAAACGGAAAGCAATACGCCGCTCGCGCAGCCCGCGCTATTGAGCAACAAATCGAGATTAGACGCGATTCGGTCGTACAAGAAACCCTGCGAGATCTCCATCACCAGGCTCAAAAACACACCGGAAACGATGCTCACCACAATCGCCCGGCCGCGGGAGGAGAACGGCGCGCGGTAAGCATAAAGCAATAGGCCAAACGGTAAGTAAGCGATGAAGTTGATCGCTAGATCGAAGCGTGAGAAATACCTCGGCAACCCTTGCCACAGAAACGTCCAGGGCGCCGTCGCCGGCACGTGCCAGCCGCTGAAAGGCGTTAAGCTGACGTACCCAATCAGAATGATGTAAAACGCGATGAGGTAACCCGTCAAGCCGGAAGACGGCCTCGCCCCACTTTGCTCGACAGAGGCGTGAGGTTTCAAATCGCTTTGAGGTGTTCGCGATAGTGTTTGATTTTTTCTACGTAATCGCTAGCACCTTCGCGAATGCGCGCAACTTCTTCATCGCTGAGTTGCCGCGTCACCTTGCCGGGCGAGCCCACCACCAATGAGCGAGCGGGAATGATCTTGCCCTCCGGGATTAGTGTATTGGCGCCGATCAAACATTCCTCGCCGATCACCGCGCCGTTCAGGATCACGCTCTTGATGCCGATGAGCGAACCGTCACCCACGGTGCAGCCGTGCAACATCACCATGTGTCCGACGGTAACATCGCGGCCGATATTGACCGGAAATCCGGGATCGGCGTGGATGACGGAATTTTCCTGAACATTGGAATTTTCGCCGATGCTGATGCGATCGTTGTCGGCGCGCAGAATCGCGCCGAACCAGATACTCACGTTGTTCTCGAGTATGCATTGGCCGATGAGCCTCGCGCTATCGGCTACGTAATAGTTACCGCGAAATTCAGGTTTGAACTCGCCCAGCGCGTAAATCATGTATAACCCCCAATCCGTTTCTGAGATTTTTGATAGCTGCCCGGAGAGACAATACCAGTGCGGCTCTCCGGGCTAACCTCGCCAGGCGCCAATATCCACGCGGCTCGTGGCGGCATCATTCTTAATGCTTTGCACTATTTGTGCGCGAGAAATACGTAGCGATTGACGCTAAAAAAATACTCGCCGCGCTCGCCGCATGCCTTGAGATCGACGGCCCAAGCGTGAAGTTCCTCGGACGAAAGATTCTGCCGGCCCGCACCGAATTTGGCCATGACGGAAATCATGCCGTGGCTATAGGTGTTTGGATCATACTCGATATTGACGATCGGAATCACGTCGACCCGATCCAACGATAGGCCCGCTTCACGCAAGCGTTTCGGCAAGGACCGCGGCAACCTGGACTCGGCGCCATGCTCGCGCCACGCCTCCAACACGCGAGCCATGCGTGCTTCGTCGGAATTACTCCAAACGGACGATTCCCAATCCGTTGCCACGATCAGCAAGCGTCCGCCCGGGCGCAACACCCGCGCCGCTTCGCGCAACGCAGTCGCGATGTCGGCGACGTACTCGTAGACTTGTGTGGAGATAACCACATCGAATGCCTCATCGGCGAACGGCAGGGCGAGTGCGTTGGCTTCTCTGAGATCGATTGCCGGCGCGCGGGCGCAACGGTTGCGCGCGAGGGCGATCATAGCGGCACTGGCGTCGATACCGTTCACCCTGCCGGAGGCGCCTACTTCATCGGCCATCTCGGCCAGCAGAAAACCGGGGCCGCAACCCACATCGAGCACCGTCTCGCCGGGCCGCAAGCGCAGCAGTGCGCGTGTCGCGCGACGCTGCTCGATGATGTCCGGCGTCAGATAAACTTGTTCGATACGACGTGCCGCCGCGCCGTCGAATGTGAAATCGG
>JAYTGZ010000321.1:0-10542 GCA_043733025.1 Pseudomonadota bacterium
CAGCGTGCCGATGGCGGTATAGGGATAGCTCGTTTGGCGGCCATCGAGATCGAAGTTGCGGGTTTGCACTGGCGTGGCGCTCCAGGTCCAGCGCTTGGCGCGATCGTTGCAGCTAGGATTCGTCGTACACTTCACGCCGATGGCGAACACGAAATATCGTGACTTCTAGGATGTGGTCGTCAATAGCATACGCGACCCGATAATTGCCGGCTTGAATCCGCCAGAGATCCGATGGGCCGTGTAGCTTCTTGCAACCATCCGGCCTGGAATCGTCAATCAATCCTTCAATCTTTTTCAGAATTCGCAGCGCGATGAGGATTGTGGCGTGCCATTGAGTGCGTTGGTATTGGTTCCGCATCGACGTGCGCGGCGCTCCCTAGCAGCCTGTCGGACTTAGCCGACCGAAATAATGTGAGCGATCGGAATGAGCGAGGTCCAATTTTCAGGACGGACAAGTTGATGTTACTTTATCAACTTGCTAGGAGTTTCCATGAAACGTATTCCCCGTCGTATTTTTGTGGCTGGCCTAGCAGCCTGTCGGACTTAGCCGACGATTATTGGTTGAACTTGTCCTCAAAGCGAGAGAGTAAACGTTAGTCGATAATAGTATTACGATACACAGGCGAGGCGAGCGAATGACACGATGTGTGACGGTGGATCGAGACACGGCGTACCTGCTGCCACCCTCGGTGGATGACTGGCTGCCCAAGGATCACTAGGCGCGTTTCGTGGTTGAGATTGTCGATCAACTCGATCTGTGCGAGATCACTCGGCAATACCGCGGCAGCGGATCGGCTGCGTATCATCCGACGCTTAGTACTCCGCTCGGCGATACCGCGTTAGCTGAATATTTTTCCGCTTCGCGAGTTGACATCTTAAAGTGCGCAAATTCACGTTCGTACAAGGGGTCAAAGTGCCGCGTTAGCATCGTACGAACAAAGGCATGTACATCGCGTTCCTCTGCGAGTTGCCGGAGCTTGTTAGCAACGTCTTGATTCATTTCCGGGATACTAGCCAATTTCGTTGCAGCCGAGTCAAGATGTTCAGCCCACTCGGAATAACAAGTGACCAAACGCTCAACCCGTTCTTCCAATTCGGCGTCGATAAACAATGCGCGACCCCGGCGAACGGTGTTGCATGGCGCTGGCGGAAGCGCCAGCCCAGTTACACGGGTTCCTTTCCATTCCACCCATACTTCTTGCTCGAAATCGAACGTCTCAAACGTGACCAGCAATCGTTCATCGAACTCCGACTGGGAGATAAGTGGAGTGTCAAATGCTGGCGCAAGGCAAACACCCGTTACTCCCGCAAGCGCTTCGACCGAAACGACCTGGTTACCGATTGCGCGCCGCTTGTCCAGAAATTCACTTTTGCCACAACCACTAAGCCCAACGACTGGCCTGTATCGAAAATTTGAGTAGTTCATCGTTTATGTCCTCCCACTGAAGCTTGAGTTGCTTTTACCTTAACTTTCTCGCGTTTGACGAAGAATATTATGCAGCAATATTTGCAAGACCAATAGAGATGTGGTGCTCGCGACGATAGAAAAGGGCCCACATTGATTGACCTCGGCACAGCGCAAATGCCAATGACGGGCCCGAGGGAATGTTGCCAGTCAGGTTGTGTTTGACATAGCCAAACATTCTATCGCGTGAGGGGTGAGCGGAGCACACCGCCAACGCAATAAGGACGAGCCTGCAACTATGAAACGCAGAGGCGTTTCATAGTTGCAGCGCTAAATCAGTCTCGTCAGAGTGATCCGACGCAACAGGTCGAAGTTGAGCAGGAACTTCTAATTATTGGCGTAGTTAAAGCGATGAAAAAAGACATGAGCGCTACCTACAAAACGCTGGAGGAGCCGCATGGCGTCTTGATGAACCACAAAACGCCCTGGGCACGCGGCATGAATCGCAGCCTCGACGGACTCCGGCTTAATCTTTCCTCGGGTCGCACTAACGAAGACTGGGCGATGAAGATTAGTCAGCCAAGATTCGAATCAGTCACTGAAATGGGCGGCGGCGGAGCGACTCCCCAACATAATTTACGCGAAATAGCAACGGAATTTAGGGGGGGTGAAATTCCGTTGCAGATCAAATTCAAACTCTTTACTGTTATTGGACGCGAGCGGCCGAAGTTGAGCGCAATTTTTTAGATCAGGGAACAAGCTAAAACCATGGACGCGGACAAGAGCGCAACGTACAAAACGCTCGAGGAGCGATATGGGGTCCTGATGAGCTATGACGCGTTGGCGCGCGTTATGAATCGCAGCTCGGATGGGTTGCGGCTGAGCCTTTCTTCGGGGCGTGCCACCGAGGACTGGGTCATCAAGGTCAATCAAGCCAAGATTCGCATCGGCCGGCGAATCTTGTTCAGGACGGTGCAAATTGCCGCGTGGATCGACGAGCAGGCACACCAGTGATCGCAACCCCCCAAGCCGCTCGGGACGGTTCCTCGGCGATCCTCAGGGTTGATAAGACCCAAGGTCGTTGGGAGGCGGTTGCCAAGGCGTTGATCGAAGATACCAGACTTTCTCTGGAGACACGCGCGGCTGCCATATGGATTCTGGCGCGGCCCGATGGCTGGACCATCTGCGCGACCGTTCTGCCTCGCCTCCTGGCTGTCGGTCGTTCCAAAGCCAGACGATTTTTGAGGGAACTCGCGCGCGCGGGATACCTGGAACGAAAGCTACGTCGTGGCGCCAACGGACGCTGGATTTGGGAGCAAGTTCTCAGCGCGGTGGCAACGACCGTCGACCAGAAACCGGTCGACGGTTCGTCGGTCGACGGTGTAACCGTCGATGGTAAACCGGTCGATAAAAGACAGACTGAACAAAACACACTTAATCAATACAGATTTAAAGAACCTACAACTACCGCGCCGAATCGAACTGACCAGCACGTAGTAGTAGATAAACTCCAAGACTTGACGTTTCCACCGCCATTCGACGGTGAGCGTCGTGCTTCCGCCCGCCAGGTATTGTGCGAATGCCCGGCGGAATTCCGGCAAGCGATCTTGTTTGAGGTCGCAGGGATTCTAGTGCGCGGCTCGCTGAAAGGCAGTCCAGTCGGCCTTATTCGCAAGCTTGCGGAGCGTGCCCGCGAAGGTGCCTTTGTCCCAAGCCAGGCAATTGCCCATGCAGACAAACTGCGACGCGATACAGAACGGAGAGCACGCGAGCAGGCGAACATTGCATCCAGCGTAGAAGCTCAGTCACCGGAAAATCGCGAAGCGGCTCTCGCCGCGATCGCCACAATTCGGGCAATGTACTCAACCAAAGAAAGGAAACAAGTATGAAAAAGCTAGTGATGACCGCATTGTTTTCGTTCGCGTGGGCTTTATCCGCTCCTAGCCGCGCACAAATTCCCGTTACTGATGTTGCAAGCCTCACGCAACAAATTCAACAGGTGCTCGCATGGGCGCAGCAATACACGCAGATGGTGCATCAGATCCGAAATCAGATGCAGCAAATCGATCAGTTGCGCGACACCTACAATTCAATGACGGGGAGCCGCGGCGTAGGCGCTTTCATAAACGGGGTGGGTGATCAGTCGGCCCGGCGCTATCTGCCGACTGATCTTGCGCAAATATACGATCTCTACAATGGGACGATCGTACCCGGGTTCGGCGCGCTGACATCGCGAATTAGTGCGTTGCGGTCAACAATTTCTACGTTGCCGCCCAGCTATTTTCCGGCAAGCAGTCAGTTGGAGGCAGAGTTAAATAAGGCGCTCGATTCAATTGCCGCACAGCGATCAATAGCGGAAGTCGCCTACAAAAACGCAGCGGATCGTATTCCGAATATTGAGGCAATGATGAACCGAATTAACACGACGTCGGATCCGAAAGAAATCGCCGAACTGCAAGCTCGCCTCAGCGGCGAGCAAGCGCTAATCCAAAACGAAGCGAACCGCATAGCGGTTTTGAAGTATCAGCAGGAGATTGCAACGTATGAGCAGGAGCAGCGATCGCGCGAGCGTATGGCGAGAAGCGCTGGCGGCATCGGTGGAATTGATTTTTCTTCGATAATTCCCTTCAGGTGAATCTCATGATTACATTGTCCAAAACTCTGATTGTCGCTGGCCTTACTACCGTCGCCGCAACCGTGCTAATAGGTTGCGAAAAGGCCGATGAGGTTAAGTCTGTCCAGTGGTACATCGAACATCGTGACCAAATCATGCCGACGTTGGAGCGCTGCAAACGACTTAGTGCTGACCGCGATCAAGACGCGAATTGCCTCAACGCAAGCCGGGCGATGTTGGCGCCGGCGCCGCGCAAGTAAGGTTGACCATGGCCACGCCGGCGAGTACCGTTGTCTCTGATTTCTTCGGTCAGATTGATACAGCCTTCGTTAGCTTCTTCTTCGATGCTGCCACGCGATTGGCAGGTGCGGCGCGCCCTGCATTCAATTCATTGGTGACGTTGTACGTGCTCTTGTGGGGGTTTTCGATGTGGCGTGGGTTAATCCAAGTGCCACTGTCGGATGGGGTTATGAGGGTCATCAAGATTGTTTTGATAGGGACGTTCGTGCGGAACGCCGGCGTTTATGGCAATCACATCGCACAAAGAATTTACCGAATGCCCGAGCAGTTTGCGGCTGTCGTTGCCCCTGTCGCTGCTGTGCCTGCGCGGAATGCAATCGACCGATCAATAGACGCAGGACTGGATGTTGTCGAAAAGTTTCAATCGGCAGCCGCCATGGCATCCGGCTTTGTCGAACCGCTAGTTTTACACCTCGATGCGCTGGTCGCCTTCTTTTGCGTCGGTTTGCTTGCTTTCTATGCGGCCGCGCTGATGCTCTTGGCCAAAATTGGTTTGTCGATCGCGCTTGCGCTCGGCCCAATATTTATTGCTGCGCTGCTTTTTGAGCCGACGCGGCAATTGTTTAGCGCGTGGTGCAATCAGGTACTCAACTTTCTCATGACTTTTATCGTGGCGAGTACGATCGTGTCGCTCGGGATGGCGTTTTTTAGCGTGGCTGCTAACAGCGTCGTAGCATCCATCGGATCGAACCCGCCGGCGTTCACTCAACTTCTGAAAATCATCCTCGTCGGTGGCGCCGTGTTTATCACGTTGTTGCAGACGACTGCCATCGCATCCGGGCTGGCGGGGGACATTCAGCTTGGTACGATGGGTGCAGTAGCCTGGGCGACGTCCCGAGGGAAGTCGGTGCTTGGTGCGCCATTTTCCGCATATGATCGCGCGCGAGCTTGGAATGATCGGCGTATAGCGCGGGATTACTACCGCGAGCGTCTGGGGAAATTGCCGACAGCCAGTACGCGCTCGCTGGCGTGGATGCGCCAGACGTTGCGTGGATCGAATCAAAAGGAATTATCTCGCCGTTAGTCAAGCGCCGTTTGTTTTTCAATTCCGCTGGCATTGCCGAGATTGCTGTTCGCGTCGCCGTTCTCATGATCGTCTTTAGCGAAATCGTAAGCCGCGTTACCGCACCTGCTGGCGAGGGTGCTGCCCTGATGTTTTGGTGCGGGATGGTGCTCGCATTTTGCATCTTGGTTGGCTTACTCGTATTCGATATTCTGCCGATGTTTTCCGTGTTCCGGGATTGGAAATTCAGACTCATTCGTCCAGGGGACAAGGTGATTTGCCGGTGGTGGATCACCGCGAATGGTCAACCAACGACTTTTGAGGGACGCGTTGAGGAGGTGCGCAAAGGTGTTGTGCAGATGCGCGCGAAGAGTCGGCTGCTCGCCTGGCGCTTGTTGATGAGACCGGACGGCCGCGCATTCGTACGTGTTGCCATAGGTGGCCTTTTATATAAGGTGCCGCTCGCATTCGTTCAAATTACACGGACGGTTAAAGATGCCAGCATTCGTGGGTGAACAGCGTATAACATTCCGCGTTTCGCAGGCCGCTTTCGACGAGTTTCGTCACAAGGCATGGCGTCAGCATTGTTCACGGCCGTCCGAAATGCTTCGAGTGTTGATTGGTCAATTTCTTGACAATCCTTTGCCCAACAAATCGGTTGCAGCGATAGCAAGTATCAAATCGTCAAATGCGCAACCCTTGCCACCGGCGAAGCGCTTGGGCCGGCGGCCTCGGCATATCAGCACCTACGTCACGAGCGTTGAGTACCAGGAGATTCGTGCAATTGCGGCATCTTATGGCGGCGTCGCATCATGGGTGCGCGGTGCGCTCGACGCGCGCTTAGGCAAATCGACAGAACTGCCCGCGCTCGAAGAAGTGAAAGCCCTGTATGCCGCCACGACGGAACTATGGAATGTCGGCCGCAACCTAAATCAGGTTGCGCGGCATATGAATGGAGCCAAGCGCGTCGGCATGCCGGTTTCCACAGATGCGCTGCGGCCGGAATTGGTCGCTAAGCTCGCGCGTTCGGTAGACCGATTGGCCGAACGTACGGACGCCATAATCAGCGCCGCAAAGCGAAGAGGGTTCGGTCGTGAGTGAGGTAAGGTTAGGGTTATTCGATCTTCCGGAGTTCGGCGAGCGACTGATGCCGCCTGAGCGTCCGCGCAAAAACAATGCACGTCCTATTTGGAGGCTCGGGCAACAAGCGCGCAAGGTAACTGGTGCCGAATCCAATGCGGGTGCGGGATCGGCGGCGCGCAATCGCGTCGCGCGGTTCATGCGTGTTGTCAGGCAGGTGCCGGAGGTGCTAGTCAAGGTAACGGGGGTCAACCGTGATGCTGGAGCGTTACAAGCCCATCTGAGCTATCTATCGCGCGTCGGAGCGAAAGCCGAGATTGAGGATGAAAACGGCGTGCGGTTCTGTGGAGAGTCAGGTGAGATGCGGCGCTTGGTGCGCGAGTGGGGTGTTAGTGAGGCTGAAAATAGCGTTGGCGACGCCGATCGTCGACGCCCGGTCGCGGCTGTGCATATCGTTCTCTCTATGCCCCGAGGGACGGATCCGCAAGTGGTATTGGACGCGGTACGCGGATTCGCGGACGAGGAATTGTCGAATCATCGCCACTTGCTTGTTCTGCATCAGGACAAAAATCATCCACACGTGCATGTGGTCGTAAATAATCTGGGTTTTGACCTGAAGCCGCTTGCCCGCAATCGAGACGATCTTGTGCGCTGGCGAGAGGCGTTCGCTCGCGAGTTGCGTGTGCGCAGTGTCGAGGCCGAGGCAACCCCGCGCAAAATGCGTGGCGTCATCAAAAAACCGTACGATCTGAAAGTGCTGCGCGCAGCGCAGACCTCCAAGCGCAAATATGGTGATTACCGAGATGCACGTGTCTATAAAGCGAAGGTGGCCGATGCGGAGAACGCGCGTCGCGGATTAGGGCCGACCGAACCGCATCCTGCGGAAAAGCGCGCCCGCGAGAATCGCGCATTGACGGAAAAGGTCATGGGCGATGCCATTAGTAAGCTGCAGGAGCAAGGGGCCAGCGGTGGCGAAATGGCCGCGACGATCCGCAAATTCTTGGCCGGTATGCCGCCTGCAGAAACCGAGCTTGAATCCATAGCACGCGAGATCCAGCGTGCCGAGGTATCGCGCGGACTTACTTTCCCTGCCGGCGCGTTAGAGGAACGTGAGCTGCAGCCCCCTCCAGTTCGCCAGCGTTCGCGTTGACGGGCGCGCCTATGGCGGGCGCTATTTTAAGCACAGTTTTTCCTTGTAGATCTTTTCATTACGCTAGTTTTCCCGCCGCCTTGTATTCGGCCCACGTCGCGCCGGCGCGAACGCGCCGTTCCTTCCCAATACTGATGTTGAAGGCCGATATACCGTATAGAGTCTATACGGTACATCGGCTAGGAGCGCCATCCAAACACCTCGTGGTATCAGGAACACTGACTTTGACCCTGTAGCCGGTGGGAAGGGGAAATCGTATAGAGTCTATACGGTAGATGAGGGCGGGATATGGTTATGACGCTATTGTCGGACATTGGGAGAGCGCACCGAAATCGAATTTGCCACGAAAGCGCTTTGACACCTGTCTCGGCGCGCAAAGTGCGCAAGACTCGGGATTTGCAAAAGTGTAAACTCGGTAGCTATGAGCACTGTAGTTAATGACGATGACCGCTTTGGTATGCCCGACTCCGCGTTCGAGGCTGCCGGGCGCTCCCATGGCTTTAATAAGCCGGCCTTCCGAGTTGGCATGTATGTGCCGACTCGCGCGGAAGTTGCAACGCTTGCCCCAAATGAGTTACGACAAATTCTGATCGGCTGGTTTTATGAGTGCCCGACGGAGCTGATCCCGAACATCACGCAGATTCGCGAAGTTATCGCGATTCTGACATCCAGGGCGGATGCAACGGAGTTCGCGTCGTTTATCGAAGGCAGCGAGCAAGATTTGCTCTCATGACTGATAATTTCGCTGCGCGGATGCGTGTTGATCGGGTGAGGCTGGCAGGGCTTCGCCGCGCTTCACGTGCCTACCAGCCTTCCTTGCCCTAGAAGAGACGGACGCGCGATTTGCTGATCGAGTGCCACAAAAGACGTCGCTGGCGGTTGGTAAGAAAGATGCAGTGGCTGCAACCGACTCTCCATCGTTGTTAATCGGGAATTCAATTCAGTGCGACTGACACGCTCATCAAAAAAGAAGCCGCTACTCCCCATCAACATTAGGTTGCCCGAGCGCGTGCGGCTTGATGGTGGGACAATGTTCGTTGTCTTACGCACGCTCGACGAACTGGAAGCCTTCTGGAGTGAACACCGAGAGCAGTTCTCCTATTCTTCTGAAGGCATTCAGTACGGCGACGAGCAACAGTTCTTGAACGCATACGAGTGGGTATTCGGACCATCCAAAGCGGCGGTTGTCAAAACGGTTTTCCGTTGGGATCAGGTCGGCATACGATGCCAGTGGTATGACTGGGCCACTGAGTCTCCCGAAGACCATGTTAGTTTCTACCTTGACCGCGATCATTCGCGCAAGGCGCTGATGGTGGAAGGCCGATGGCGTGAACACGACGAAGTCCAATATCAAGATGACAGCAAGAGGTATGCGCCCGAAACCGATCGTGGTTGGTGGAGGTTGGCCAACCTGCCAGCCAACTGCAGCGACCTTGACTGGTTCGGCAATTCCCACGAAGAAATCAATGACCCGAATCTCCCACTTGAATTCGTGGCGCGAGCATTCCAAGAACAAACATTTGACGACTGGAAAGCGGGAGGTGAAGGAGAAATCGATTTCCACGGTACGCAGAGTCTAGATAAGGTAGTCGCCTACTGGAGGGAAATGCGACGGTGCGGTCAAGACTACTACGGCCGCGAAAACGAAGCGGTCAAATTACAAGACGGGCGAGACGTGCCGCGACGTCAGGAGAGGTAGGTTGATATAATGACAAGCGACGCGCTGAAGTTGTACTGCGCGACTTAAGAGTTTCGAGCGCCCCGAGTTCGCGCTGTAAATTTGAAGTCGCCCAAGTCTTGTTAAACAAAAAGCGAATATCGCTTAGCTTAATAGCACGACCGCAATTTAACGACCGTTCGCTGACGCCGCGCCGTTCAAGTGTTCTTAATTCCACGGGGATCGCACACAGTCCGCTGATGCTGAACGCTCACCCCCAAGAGCAAACGGCGGGCCCGCTAAATGGGGTAATCAGATCGGTAAATGGGGTAATATATGCACTGACAACCCCATTAACTGGCTGATTTACCCTATTTCATGAGCATTATCTCGTGCATTCGCTAAGCCCCGAGAACCTCGCACGTCTGCGTTTCGACGCGAACCAGGCCGCCACATTGGGTGAGTATCGCGGTAAGCAAGAATTGTTCTATCGACAGGCACCCGAAGTCCTCAAGGGTCTGCGCCAGGTCGCCGCAATTGAATCGAGCGAATCGTCGAACCGGCTCGAAGGCGTCACCGTGCCCGCCAATCGATTGAAGGCACTCGTCATTAAGAATACCAAGACACGGGATCGTTCCGAGCAAGAAGTTGCCGGCTATCGCGAACGCGCTCGCCCTAATTCATGAATCAGGGCGCGACATGCCGTTCTCGCCGAACGTCGTGCTGCAACTTCACGCTACGCTCTGCCGCTTCATGCCAAACCCCGGCGGTAAATGGAAGCCAACCGACAACGACATCATCGCGCGGCATGCGGATGGCAGTGTGCGGATTCGGTTCAAACCCACACCGGCGCATCTGACGCCGATGGCGATGCACGAGTTGGCCAAGCGCTTTGCAGTCGCCGTCGATGCGCGGCAACACGATCCGCTCGTCATCGTGCCGCTCACCATTCTTGATTTCTTATGCATTCACCCTTTCAGCGACGGCAACGGCCGCGTCGGCCGTTTGCTCACGCTGATGTTGTTGTATCACTTCGGCTACGAAGTCGGACGCTACATCAGCATCGAGCGGGTATACGAGGACACCAAAGAAAGTTACTACGAAACGCTGGAAGCGAACTCACAGCATTGGCATGAAGGTCAGCACAACGTCTTTCCGTGGCTCGATAATTTTTGGGGTGTGCTGCTACGTGCGTATCGAGAGTTTGAAGAACGCGTTGGTCAAGTGCAAGTCAGAGCCTTTTCCAATACAGAATGAGCCTGAACAGGGGTGCGTGTTTCCAACGCAAAATGAGCCTGAACGGGTAGCTGTGAGCGATCATGATGCAAGGCAT
>JAYTGZ010000322.1:0-12018 GCA_043733025.1 Pseudomonadota bacterium
TCCCGTGTGGCAGTTGCATCAGGTCTATTCCTCGGAGTCCACCAAGGAATGGGTGCGCAACGGCTGCACCACCGCCGGCATCGGTTGCCTCGACTGCAAGCAGCCGGTGATCGAAGGCGTGCTCGACGAACTCGCGCCGATGCGCGAGCGGGCGAAAGTTTACTTGGAGGACCCCACCCTGGTGAAAAACATCATCGCCGACGGCTGCGAAAAAGCCCGCCGCCTGGCGCAAGATACGATGCGCGATGTGCGCGACGCCATGGGATTGGGTTACACTTAATCGCCACGACCCGCATGGATATTGGTCGCTGGCGTGATATGCTCGAAACGCCGCGCCGACGTTGCCTCGCAAGCATCTGAATTCGCAAACGACCATCGCCCGGCGAAATCGTCAAAATCTGTCCTCGCTCAGCCTCTTTTTCGCTGCGATTCGTTAAGTCCGACAGGCTCCTAGGGCCATGAACGATCGGTGCGATGAGCCTCGTCAAACAACAGGGTCCCAATTGGGCCCCTGTTGTTGCTGCTGAGTTTGACCAGATTACAGCAACGGTTTCCAGGCGATACACTCTTGCCGCTGTTCGCCTAGGCCCTGGATGCCGAGCTTCATGATGTCGCCGACTTTGAGGTAAACCGGGTTCGGCTTTACACCCATGCCCACGCCGGGCGGCGTGCCCGTGGCGATCACGTCGCCGGGCATAAGTGTCATGAATTTGCTGACGTAACTCACAATCTGCTTGACGCCGAAGATCATGGTCTTGGTGTTGCCGTTCTGCCAGCGATGTCCGTTCACTTCCAGCCACATGTCGAGATTCTGCGGATCGGCGATCTCATCTTTCGTTACCAGCCACGGACCGATCGGCGCGAAGGTGTCGCAACCCTTGCCCTTATCCCACGTGCCGCCGCGCTCGATCTGGTACTCGCGTTCCGAAACGTCGTTGACGATGGTGTAGCCGGCGACGTAGTCCAATGCCGAATCCATGGGCACGTACTGGGCGATGCGGCCGATGACGACGCCTAGCTCCACTTCCCAATCGCTTTTCACCGAGTCGCGCGGAATCATCACCGGGTCGTTCGGACCGTTGATCGCGGTGGTCGCCTTCATGAAAATAATCGGTTCTTTCGGCACCGGCAAACCGGATTCGGCCGCGTGGTCGGAATAATTCAAACCGATGCAGATCACCTTGCCAATGTGCGCGACGGGCGCGGCGATGCGAGGATTGCCTTCGACCAAAGGCAGGGTTTCCGGATTGATGCCTCGCAGCGCCTGCTGACCCATCACGGAAATAACGTCGGGATACAAGTCCGAGGTGATGCGCGACAGATCGCGAATCTTGCCGGCGCTGTCGAGCATGCCGGCTTTCTCACCGCCGAGCGGGCCGTAGCGTAGTAGTTTCATGTTGTCTCCTCCTGAGTGAAAATGAAATGTGGTTTGTTTTGATCTGTCATTCCCGTGGAAACGGGAATCCATGTTCAAACGCTAAATGGATTCCCGCTTTCGCGGGAATGACAGCTCTGTATATTGCGGTGCTATGTAGTCATGCCGCCATCGACGATAAATGCTTGTCCCGTGGCGAATTGGGATTCGTCGGAAGCAAGATAGACCCCCAGCGCGGCGATTTCCTCCACCTTGCCCAACCGCCCCATCGGTTGGCGGGAGATGAAATCTTTGCGCGCCTGTACCGGATCGGGCATGGCGTTGATGCGCTCTTGCAGCGACGGTGATTCCACCGTGCCGGGGCAGATCGCGTTGCAGCGTATGCCTTTACCGACGTAATCCGCCGCGACGGATTTGGTCAATCCAATCACCGCCGCCTTGCTCGCGCCGTACACAAATCGATTCGGCACACCCTTTACGTTCGACGCCACCGAGGCGATGTTGACGATGCTGCCGCCGCCACCCTCGAGCATGCGCGGTAGAAATGCCTTGATGGTATAAAACATCGAGCGCACGTTGAGATTGAAACTGAAGTCCCAATCCTTTTCTTCACAATGCAAAATGTCGCCGTGATGGACGAAGCCGGCGCAATTAAATAACACGTCGATCTTGCCGATGGCTTGCGCCGCGGCGATCACGTCGCTTTCTAGCATGACATCGAGCCTGCGCGTTTTGATGCCGGGCGTTGTGGCGAGATCGGCGAGTTTATCGGGGCTGAGATCCGTCGCCCACACCGTCGCGCCTTCCTGCGCGAAGGCGAGCGCAGTCGCGCGGCCAATGCCTTGCGCCGCCGCCGTTACGAGGGCGATTTTTCCTGCCAATCTACCGGCCATGTTTACTCCAGATGAGGGATATCGGCCGCTTTTGAGCCGCGAAGATTATTTTCATCACATTATAATCGAAGCGGGGTAGCCGCGTTAGGCCAACGATCCATCGCGCCAGGCGCCTTATCCAGCTTGCCTCGCGGCATGGCATATCCGGAGAGCCGCGTCCCTATTGCCTCACAGGCCGATAAATTCAGCGACGGTAACCAGCGTGAGATCCGCGGCAACAGCGAACCCTTGCTAGAGCAACTGGCACGGATCGGCTATTTCGTCTCACCTGGGCTCTACGAAGCAGCGTTGCGAGAGGCCGAAGAACCTAAACGCTGACAGTGCCTGAAGATCCGCATGGCTATTGCTTTCTAGGCTATGCCTTGCTAGCAAGTGCAAGCGGCACGGCGGGGTGGGACAGCAGGGTCGCCACTACTCGCTGGTGATGAGCGATCGATAAAGAGCGAGATAACTCAGCGCGCTGGCCTTCCAACTGAAATCGCGCGCCATGCCCGCGCGCTGCAGCTTGGGCCAAATCTCGGCGTCGCGATAGCACGCCAGGCCGCGTTCGATGGCCGCGAGCAATCCAGTCGGCGACATGTCGTCGAACACGATGCCGCTCGCCTGGTCCCGAGCAAGTGTGTCTTCATTGCAATCAGTGACGGAATCCACCAGCCCGCCGGTCGCGCTGACGATCGGCGGTGTGCCATAGCGTTGGCTGTACATCTGGTTAAGGCCACAGGGCTCGAACCGAGAGGGCATCAGGAACAGATCGATACCGGCGGTGATGCGATGGGACAATACCTCGTCGTAGCCGAGGTGAACCGCGACCTTGCCGGGATATTGCTCGGCGTAGGCCATAAGCGCTTGGGCGAGGATCGCTTCGCCGCTGCCAAGCACGGCGAGCTGGCAGCCTAGCTCTATTAGCTGGGGAATGATGCCGATCAGGATATCGGTGCCTTTTTGTTGAGTCAGCCGGCTGACGATGCCCACCAGTGGCGCGGCCGCGTTGACCTCGAGCGCCATGCGTCGCTGCAGCGCGGATTTGTTATGGCGTTTGTTGTCCAGGCGATCCGCGTCGTAGCGCATGTCAATGTGCGGGTCGGTACGCGGATCCCACGCCTGTTCGTCGATGCCGTTCAAGATGCCGATCAGGTCCGCCCGGCGGGTCGTGAGCAGGCCTTGCATGCCCATGCCTAGCGGCTCCTGCTGTATCTCTTCCGCGTAGGTAGGACTGACGGTAGTGATTCGATCGGCGTAAAATAGCCCGGCTTTGAGGAAAGAGAGGCTGCCGAAATATTCGAGGCCGTTCATCTGCAAGCTTTGCGGCGGCAGCCCCAGCCAAGGCAGTGTGTCCGGTGGAAAAATCCCTTGAAAGGCCAGGTTATGGATGGTCATAACGCTGGGCGCCTTAGGACCGAGCTTGAAATGCAAATAGGCCGGCGCCAGAGCGCTTTGCCAATCGTTGCAGTGCACGATGTCCGGGCGCCAGGTTAGGGGTGACTCTTCGCCTGCCAGCAGCGCGGCAACGTAGCCGAGCAAGCCAAAGCGCATGTGATTGTGCGGCAAGTCATTGCCGGCTTGATCTTGATAGGGCCCGCTCGCATGGCTATACAACGCCGGGCAATCGAGCAGCATGAGCGGAACATCAGTGCCCGGGAGGTGTGAGGTGCGCAGTACACAATCCGGAAAGTATCCGGCGACGTTGGAAATCAGCGCCGCCTTACGCGAGTGGGAGAACTGGCGCAGCACTGCGGCGTAACCCGGCAGCAGGATACGCACGTCGAGGTCGAGGCCGCGCAGCGCCGCGGGCAGGCTGGCGGAAACATCGGCCAATCCGCCCGTCTTTATCAGGGGATAGACTTCGGACGTGACGAACAGTATTTTTGTCCGGCTGCGGGCCATAAGTTTGCCATTGTACGGCAAGGCAAGGGCAGGCGCCGACAACGCGTTTAGGAGGGGCGTTTCTTGCGCAACTGGGCGTCTATGATGGCGAACAGGCGGGAGCGGCTAATGGGTTTGCTGAGGTAATCGTCCATGCCCGCGGCGAGGCATATCTCGCGGCTCTCGCTGACCGGATTGGCCGTCAGCGCCACGATCGGAATGCGCTTCACGCCGGTTTTTTCCTTCAGGCGGATCGCGGCGGTGGTCTCAAGGCCGCCCATTTCCGGCATTTGCAGATCCATCAGTATGAGATCGAAACGCTGGCGTTCGACAGCCGACAATGCCTCGCGGCCGTTATTGGCGATCACCACGCGGTAGCCGCGTTTTTGTAATAAATGCAACGCGACCAGTTGGTTATCGAGATTGTCCTCAACGACCAAGACCGTGCAATCGGCCGGATCGATTAGATCCGGTTCCCGCGTCGAAATGTTGTTGATCTTGATTTGTCCAAAGCGGCTCGCCGGCTTGCCAATGTTGAGCGGTCCGTCCGCCGCGCGGAAATCCGAGACACGGCGTTTCACGCCCGAATAGGGCCGCGCTTCGCGCTCGGCCAGCGTGGTCATGGCCGTGGCGGGTGCGCTCATCCAGGTGTCGCTGGTGACGGCCGTGAGCTTGGCCTTGGCGGTTTCCCGGTTTCTTAGGGACAGCGCCGGCATTACCGACTCCATCTGGGCGCGCAGCAACTCGTTGGCCTGGCGGTTAACTAATACGAACAGGCCGATGAAAATCACACCGATTCCGGCGCATGCCAAGGCCGTGGCGGAAGGCGGGGATGGCGCCATCAGTAGGGTGGAGCACCAAGGAATGAGCAAGCCAAGCATCATCGCGGGAAAACTCATTGCGCTGGACGCAGTGCTCCACAAACTGATTGCGCACACGGTGGCCGTCAGCAGAATGACAGCGGTTTGGGTCAAACTCGAAAGATCGGGCTGCATGAATGCCAGCAGACCCCAAATCAATCCGCGCACCAGATTGACGACGGCATCGGCGCCGCTCCACGCCGATGGATTGCGGAAGTCCGCCGGCAGCAGGAAGGCGCGGGCCATCAGCAGCCGCAGACCGGCGATGCCAGCGATCCCCAGCAGCCATGCCATCAGGCTCACGGCAGGGATTTGCCCCAAGCCGACGCCGGCGACCAGCAGCGCCGCGATGGCGTGGGCCGCGAGGTCCAGCGGACTGCGTTCGAACGATAACTTGATCTGGCGTCCAGCCAAGGAATTCATGGGTTTAGGCCGCAGCCGGTGAATGAGAACGCATGCAAATTGGTAAGAAAATATCGGCGATGCCAACAGGGTAAAAAAACCGCGAACGACACGCTAGGATACCAAGCTTGGTGGCGGTCGCCAAGATGCGCTGAACGGGAATTGTGAATATATGTCACCGCCGATGTTTCTTGGGATCTCGCGCGAGACTAACCAAGCGCCGGGTCGAGGCGTCGTGGTGCGGGCTCAGGGATCCATCGGTCAACTCGGCTAAAATTTGATTCGCTAACTGCTTACCTAGTTCGACGCCCCATTGATCGAAAGAATTGATGTTCCAGATTATCCCTTGGACGAATACTTTATGTTCGTATAGGGCAATCAGTGCACCCAAGGTCTTGGCATCGAGCCGCTGCAACAACAGGGTGTTGCTGGGGCGATTGCCGGGAAACACTTTGTGCGGCGCCAGCGCCTTGACCTCTTCTTGTCCCAGCCCAGCCTTGCGTAGCTCTTCTTCGACCCGCGCGAGGTCTTTGCCCTGCAGCAACGCCTCGGTTTGGGCCAGGCAGTTGGCAAGGAGCTTAGCCTGATGATCGTCAGTGGGGTATTCGCTCTCGATTACGGCGATGAAATCGGCGGGCACGACAGACGTGCCTTGGTGGAGCAGTTGGTAAAACGCGTGTTGCCCGTTGGTGCCCGGTTCGCCCCAGATGATGGGTGCCGTGGCGTAGTCGACAGCCCGTCCTTCGCGATCGCTACGCTTGCCGTTGCTTTCCATTTCCAGTTGCTGGAGATAGGCTGGGAACCGCGCCAGTGCTTGGCTGTAGGGCAGTATTGCGTAGCTGTCGGCGTGCAAGAAATTGCGTTGCCAAATGCCGAGCAACGCCAACACTACCGGCATATTTTCAGCCAGCGGCGCATGGCGAAAATGTTCATCCATGGCGTTAGCGCCGGCTAGCAATTCGCCGAAACGTTCCATGCCGATAAGTAGCGCGACGGACAAACCGGCGGCGCTCCAAAGCGAATAACGGCCGCCCACCCAGTCCCAGAACTCGAACATGTTGGCGGTATCGATACCGAATGCCGCGACTTCTTTGCCGTTGCTGGAAACCGCGACGAAGTGTTGCGCGACGGCCTGGCCGGAACCCAATTTCTCGACCAGCCAACGGCGCGCGGAATGAGCGTTGGTGAGGGTTTCCTGGGTGGTGAAGGTCTTGGAACAGACGATGAAAAGCGTGGTCGCGGGATCGAGCGGCGCGAGGGTTTCCGCTAGATGCGTGCTATCGACATTAGACACGAAATGGGCCTTCAGGCGCGGATGAGCAAACGCCTTAAGCGCGCCGCAGGCCATGGCGGGGCCCAGATCGGAACCGCCGATGCCGATGTTGACGATGTCGGTAATCAGTTCGCCCGTGTGGCCGCGCCACACACCTTCGCGGACCGCTGCGGTGAACCTCCCCATCCGCCCGAGAACACGATTCACGCCGGGCATGACGTCGGCGCCGTCGACGATGATGGGCCGATTAGGCCGATTTCGCAGCGCCGTATGCAGGACCGCGCGCTGCTCGGTGAAATTGATCTTCTCTCCGCTGAACATGCGCTCTATCCAGCGCGGCAGCGCCATGGCTCCCGCAAGCTGTAGCAAATGGGCCAGGGTGAGGTCGGTTACCGGCTGCTTGGAGTAATCTAGGGTGATGCCGCAGGCAGAGAGCTCATACCGATTTGCCCGATCCGGGTCCGTTAGGAACCAATCACGAAGGTTCGGTTGGCCAAGTTGTTCCCGATGCGAGGTGAGATCGTGCCAGGCGGTGGTTTCGGTTGGGGAGGGCACGATGGTTATTATTGCGTCGCGGATGTTTTCTTGCGGGGGTAGTTCGGCTGTCCCATTGTATTCATGCCACAGCATTTTTTCTTGTGCCGGAAGAATTTCGACACGATGCTCTTGTTGTTGGTCGTTGGAACCGCGGGGGGCGCCGCGGCGGCCTTCGCCCGCTCTTTAATTTCGTCCGGATCCTCCCTAAAGAAAGTCGCCCGTTTGAACGCGTATTCGTCGTAAGTCTTATACGAATACGTGTACCGTTTCAAATAACCCAACGGTAGAAAGGCTTCCTCAAACGTGTTAAAAGAGTTAATGAAGTTTAGCGTGATCCAACCACGGCTGACGACGACGATACGGAACGACTTTTTGCCCTGGGGGTAGAAAGTCAGGGCATTCAAGTTGGGCTGACGGTAGAACTCCAGCCGCCGGAAGACCTCCGGCGTTGGCCTGACCCAGAAAATCTTTCCCGCCAGTTTGTCGAGGTCGAAATCCTGCGCCGTCGCGGCGGTGGCGAAAAATAACAGCGCGAAGGTACAACCAAGCCTGATCATAGGTGTCATAGGAGAGAATGCTCCAGGCATTTTAGGCCATAACGGCGGGGTTTGCCTAAGTGCCGGTCCATGCCGTGTAGACCGCTCAAATCCGCGATAATTGCAATATCTGCGGGATATTTTTGGCGCGGCGCCAAGCACTGGGCGTCAACTATAAGTCCCACGGAAGCGTTAAAATTTATATTTAATGTGTACTCGAGGTGGCGATGAAACCGTTAAAGTTAGGAATGTTGGTAGCGTTGATGGCGCTTTTTGCCGGTTGTGCTTCGACCCGAATGGCGCGTCCAGAACCGCCCACCCTGGACGAAATCGTCGCCATGAGCAAGGCCGGTACACCGGCCGATGAGATCATCAAAAAGCTCAAGGAATCCCGCGCCTACTATCCTCTCACTGCTTCGGAGATCACCAGTCTGCACGACCGCGGCGTGCCTGACAGTGTGCTGGATTACATGTACAAGGTCCATTTGCGTGAGATTCGCGAGGACGAAGCGCAACAAGGCTATAACCGCCATGGTTGGTATTTCCACCCTTTCTTTTACTTCGGCGACTACGGCTATCGCCACCGTTGGCGCGGCGGACTGTACTATGGTTGGTGAGCCAGATTACGCTTGATCCTCGCAACACCTTCGCGTAGTTGCTCAATGGAGGCGCAATAGCTAAAACGCACATGGCGCTCAGCGTGGAAGGCGCCGAAATCGATGCCCGGCGTGACCGCGACGTGGGCCTGTTCCAGTAGATCCCAAGCAAAGCGGTAGCTGTCGTTGGTGAATTTCGAGCAATCGGCATAAACATAAAACGCGCCTTCCGGTGTCACCGGGATGCCGAAGCCCAGTTCTTTTAACGCGGGAATCAAGTAATCCCGCCGCGCCTGAAATTCCTTCCGTCTCGTTTCCAATAAAGCCAGTGTTCCCGGTTCAAACCCGGCCAAAGCTGCGTGCTGCGCGATGGCCGAATTGGAAATGAATAGGTTCTGCGATAGCTTCTCGATCGACCTGACATAAGCACTTGGCGCGACGATCCAGCCCAACCGCCAGCCGGTCATCTGAAAATATTTCGAGAAGCTGTTAATAATGAACACGTCGTCCGACAGGCTCAGCGCGGTGGTTGCTGCTCGGCCGTAGCTCAACGCCAGGTAAATCTCATCGACGATCAGCCGGCCGCCGCGGCTTCGAACCGCGGCGATCAGATCCGCCATGATATCGGCATGAATCATCGTGCCGGTTGGATTGGCGGGGGAGGCGACCAGCGCGGCGACCGTATCGGCGCTCCAATTTTTTTCGATCAACGCTGCATTGAGTTGATAGCCGCTGTCGCTGCCCACGGGCACGCCTACTGGCTTGCCACCCATCACACGTATGAATTGGTGGTTGCAGGGATAGCCCGGATCCGTCAACAACACTTGCTCGCCGGGATTGATCAACACCCCCATGGTCAGCAGCAAAGCCGCGCTGGCGCCCGCGGTGACGGCGATGCGTTCTGGCGCGATCTTTACTTGGTAACGATCACAATAGAATTGCGCGATGGCGAGGCGTAGCGCGGGAATGCCGAGCGAAGCGGTGTACGGAAATCGGCCCGATTGCAACGCCTTCGCCGCCGCGTCCAGCATTGGCTGCGGCGTCGGAAAATCCGGTTCGCCGATACATAAATTGATTACGGTATGGCCGGCGCGCTCCAACTCGCCGACGCGGTTGAATAGCTCGACCACATGGAACGGCGCGATCTCGTCCATGCGTTGGGCGATGCGTGCGGCGGGCGCAAGGTGTTTGGGATCGGCGTTCATGATTATTTAGCTTTCGAAATTTCATCCCAGAGTTTAGAGAGGCGTTTCAGCGACACCGGCGCCGGCGTGCGCAATTGCTGGGCGAATAGCGACACGCGCAATTCTTCCAGCAGCCAACGGTAGTCTTCCATCGCCGCGTTGCTGCCACTCGCGCTGCGCCGCTTCTCGTAATTGTGCCACAGGAATTCGACGTCGAGCGCGAGATCGAAATCCCGCCGCGGCGCTTCGCGCAGCTTGTCGAGGCGCAGCGTAATGGCTTTCAAGTAACGCGGATAATCCGCGAGTTTCTCGCTCGGCGCCAATCGCACGAAACGTCGGAATAACAGATGGCTAAGCTGGGACTCAATATCCGTGCGGCTCTCCAGGTAGGCGCCGCTGGGAAGTCCAGCCAGTCTATTCTGCACGGCATGGTGCTCGGAGAAGATCGCGGTAAGCTGTTCGCACAGCATGCTGACCTGCGGCGCAAGCTGGGTCTTGTTCGTGGCGATGCGTTGCTCGAATTCGTGTGCGCTGCAAATGGCCGGACGACCGGCGAGAAACACGCGATGGAATGTTTGGTAAAGCACATCGTTACGCAGTTCCTCTTCGATGGCGCCCAAGGTATTTTTCTTCAACTCGCCAAAGGGCGCATCGGGCAGGCTCGCGTAAGCGAGGCCAATGGATCGCAGCCCCGGCAGATTTTTTTCTAAGTAGCGCAACGGCTGCGACAACGCCAGCATGCAAAGGCGCACCAAGCCACGCTCGCTCACTTCCGCAGCGGCAGCGGGATGATCGAATAAGCGTAGCGCCACCGAATCGCCCTGATCCTCGATGGCCGGGTAGGCCAACACCGTGCGCCCCTTGATGCTCACTTCGATTTCGCTCGGAAGATCGCCGAAATCCCAGGCGCGGATGCCGTCGCGCTCGAATTGTTTGGCGCCTTGGCTGCGCACGCTGGTGGTCGCCGCTTGCCCCAGTAGTCGCCGCAATGCATCGATGTCGCGACCGGCGGCAAGTTCTTCGCCCGTAAGATCAACGACGTGATAATTCATGCGCAGATGATCCGGCGGAGCCGGCCAATCTTCGTTAGCGATGACCAGGCGATGGCTTTTTTCGATGTGCGCGGCCAGCGCCAAGATCAAGGGTTTGCGCTCCGGATCGACATTGTCGAGGGCTTCCAGCGCCCGCGTGACCGATTCCGCCAGCGGCACGAACACACGGCGTATGCGCTGCGGCAAGCCGCGCATCAGGGAGGTGACTTTGTCGCGCAGCATGCCCGGCACCAGCCAATCGCAGCGCGTCACGTCGAGCTGATTGAGCATCGCCAACGGCAAGGTAAGCGTCACGCCGTCGAGCGGATGGCCGGGATCGAAGCGGTAACGCAGCGGATAGTCTTGGCCGTTGATGCTAAGGTGCGCCGGGTAGAGTTCTTCCGTCACGCCATGGGCGGAATGGCGCATCAGATAATCGCGCGACAAAAATAACAGTTTCGGATTCGCCCGCTCGGCGTCCTTGCGCCAATGTTCGAAGGTCGCGGCGTTGTAGATGCCATGCGGAATGAGCGGATGGTAGAACGCGAACAGCGTGTCGTCATCGACCAGCACATTTTGCCGCCGCGATTTATGTTCCAGCGCTTCGATTTCTTTGATGAGCTGGGTGTTGTGCGCAAAGAATGGCGCACGCGACTCGTAGTCCCGCGCCACCAGCGCGCCGCGGATGAATAGTTCGCGCGACTGCTGTGCATCGATGGGGCCGAAGTGGACGCGGCGCTTGCTGATCACCGGCAGGCCGTACAAGGTCGCTCGTTCGAAGGCGATCACTTGGCCGCTCTTCTTTTCCCAATGGGGATCGTGGTAACTGCGCGCCAGCAGGCTTTTGCCGGCTTGTTCGATCCACTCCGGCAAAATTTCCGCGGCGCAGCGGCCGAAGAGTTTGGTCGTTTCCGTCAACTCCGCCGCCATCACCCATTTGCTTTTCTTTTTTGCGAGGACGGAATCCTGCGGCAAGAAAAACTTCGTGTCGCGCGCGCCCAGATAATTGTCGGCCTCGGGATCTTTGAACCCGATGTGACCTAGGAGGCCGGTCAACAACGCGCGATGGATTTGGTCGTAGGTCGCGGGCGTTTCATTCAGGCGCATGCCCATTTCCGCAACGACCGTGTGCAATTGCTGATGTACGTCGCGCCATTCGCGCAGACGGATGAAGGACAGGAAATGCTCGTAACAAAGCTGGGCGAGCTTGCGGTTGGACTTCTTGTGTTTGATCGCGTCTTCGAAGAACTGCCAAATCTTCAAATAGCTCAAGAAATCGGAACGCTCTTCGAAGAACAAACGATGCTTTTCCAGCGCCGCTTCGCGCTTATCCTGGGGCCGCTCGCGCGGGTCCGGAACCGACAGCGCTGCCGTGAGCACCAGCATTTCGCTCAGGCAGTTTTCGGCCTTAGCCGCTAACAACATGCGGCCGATTTTCGGATCGACGGGAAGCTTGCCGAGGTCGCGG